>NZ_JBNCOG010000047.1:0-22949 GCF_051280745.1 Nocardioides ureilyticus
AGCGCCCCCGCCCCGCCCGCCCCCACCCCCCCCCCCCCCCCCCCCCCCCCCCCGCCCCCCCCCCCCCCCCCCCCCCCCCCCCCCCGCCGCGCCCTCCCGAGCACGCCGAGCGAGGCCAGCCGGTCGTAGCCCGCCGGGGCGCCCGGGACCCCGACCGCCAGCCCGCCCGTGGCCGGGACGTCCCAGCCCCGCGCCGCGGCGGCGTCGTGGAGGCCGGCGGCCGCCCCGCCCAGCGCGACCAGCGACGTGGGCTCGGAGTCACCGGCCCGGCGGTAGAGGGCGACGACGTCCCCGGCCAGGCCGCACTTGGACGGCAGCGCGACCGTCTCGGCCAGCGCCGCGGTGACCGCGGCGTCGAAGGCGTTGCCGCCGTCGAGGAGCGCGGCGAGGCCGATCGCGCTCGCGGTGCGGGACCCGGCTGCGACCGCGCCGAGGGCGCCGGTGGCCACGGCGCGTCGCGCCAGGTGTCGGGTCACGTCAGGCCTCGACCTGCGAGGGGCCGTAGTGGCGCAGCTCGATGGTGTTGCCGTCGGGGTCGGCGACGTAGACGAGGTCCGCCGGGCCGCGGGCGCCCCAGCGTCGGTACGGGCCGTCGATGACCTCGAAGACCCCGGACTCCTTCAGCGCGACCAGGTCGACCGGGTCCACCTCGATCGCGAAGTGCGACAGGTTCGTCCCGGTGGCCTCCTTGCGACCGTCCAGGTCGATGATCGTGCCGGGGCAGATCTCGACCGAGGGGAACGGGACCGTGCCCGCCCGGAACTCCTCGAGCCGGTGCACCAGGAAGCCGAACTTCTCCACGTACCAGGCGACCGCCCGCTCGGGGTCGGCCACCCGCAGGACGATGTGGTCGAGCTGGCGGACCGCGACCACGCCTGCGGCGGTGGGAGGGATGGATGAGTAGGTAGCCGTCATGTGGATGTTGTATCCAGGACATGTTGCTGGTGGTGTCGCGCCGTGTGAACCGTGTGTAACGGACCAGGCACCCCCTGTCCCGGCGCGGTTTCGTGCCGATCCGCTGCCCGCTGCCTCTCCCCGGTCGCCACCGCATGCCCTAGATTGGGTGCGGCCGACCAGCTCGAGAAGGCGGCCTTCGGTATCCAGTAGCCAGCCGGCGTAGGGACGTGAGCAGATGTCAACGGTGAGCACATCGGTCGGCAGCAGGCACCGGTCGCTCCGTAACGAGACGGTCGACGAGCTGCGGCGCCTGATCCTCAGCGGGGAGGTCGCGCCCGGGGAGCGGCTCAGCGAGCTCAGCATCTCCGAGCGCCTCGGAGTCTCCCGGCTCCCGGTGCGCGAGGCCTTCCGTCGGCTGGAGGCCGAGGGCCTGCTCGAGTCGCTCCCCCGGCGCGGGGTCCGGGTCGTCGAGCTCGACGGCGACGAGCTGTCGATCGTGCGGGAGGTCCGCGTCGCGCTGGAGCTCATCGCGGTGCGGCAGACCGTCGAGCGCAACGACCCGGAGGTCATGGACGCGCTGCAGCAGGCCCTCGAGCGCGGAGCAGCGGCGGCCGAGGCCGGCGACCACGACGTCCTCGTGGAGCTCAACGAGGTCTTCCACGAGCTCCTCGGCACCGGTGCCGGCTCCCGGTTCCTCACCGACACCCTCCGCGCGGTGCGGAACCAGGCCCACCACCTGGTCGGGGGCAAGAGCGCCGCCGTCGAGCCCTCCTGGGACGAACACGCCGCGATCATCCAGGCGACCCTCGACCGGGACAGCGAGCTGGCGTGCATGCTCATGCGCCGCCACCTGGCCGACCGGCACGCCCACCAGGGCGGCCCCCGCCCCGAATGAGCGACGCCCGGCCCTGACATCCTGCGCTCGTGCCTGCGCCGTCCCGCCGCTTCACCCGCGCCGAGCTCGAGTCCTTCCGGGACCACGTCGTCCCCGACCTGCTCGGGCCCGACCTCCGGCTGCTGTTCGTCGGGATCAACCCCGGCCTGTGGACCGCGGCCACCCAGACCCACTTCGCGCACCCGGTCAACCGCTTCTACCCCGCCCTGCTGCGCGCCGGGATCATCGAGCGGCCGATCGACCCCGCGGCCGGCATGACCGACGAGGACCGCGAGCACCTGCGCTCCCGCGGCGTGGGCATCACCAACGTCGTCCCCCGAGCGACCGCCAAAGCCTCCGAGATCAGCCGCGAGGAGTTCCGCGAGGGCGGCCGGCGCCTCGTGGCCACCATCGAGCGCACCCGCCCCCGGGTCGTCGCGGTCGCCGGCATCACGGCGTACCGCGCGGCCTTCTCGCTGCCCAAGGCGGTCGCCGGGCGCCAGCCCGAGCCGCTCGGCGGCGCCGAGCTGTGGGTCGTGCCGAACCCGAGCGGGCTCAACGCCCACGAGACCGTGGCCTCGCTGGCCGAGGCCTACGCCGCGCCCGCCCGCGCCGCCGGCGTGCTGCCCTGACCCGTCGAGGTGGGAGCCCCGCACGGTCGAGGTGGGAGCCCTGCACGGCCCAGCTTCCGTCCACCGGCGAGCCCTGTCGCAGCTCATCCGCAGCTCTTGTGGAGAGCCGGTCGTGCACGTGGTGCGGCGCGGGGAGGGTCGGGGGCATGACCTTCGCACCCCTGATCCGCACCCAGTCCGACCTGGTCCGCGCGTGGCGCGCCCTGATGCAGCCCCTCGGCTGGACCCGCACCAGCACCTGGCTGATGTTCATCGGCCCCGACGACCGGCCGCTCGGCCACCTGACCGAGATCGACGACTGCGCGGGCCTGCCCCGAGAGGGCACCGCGGCGTCGTTCGGCACGTTCCTCGAGGGGCTCACCGGCGACCTCCTCCCCGTGGGATCACGGGTCGCCTTCCTCCGCTCCCGCCCCGGACGCGGCGGTCCGGACGCCGAGGACCTCGCCTGGGCCCGGGAGCTGTACGCCGCGACCCGGGCGGCCCGGCTGCCGGTCGAGGTGGTCTACCTGGCCACCGACGACCACGTCGTCGCGGTCCCACTGGACGACGCAGGCCTCCCCCGCTCCGCATGAGCGCCGTTACGGTCCCCGGATGACCAAGCTGCTGTTCCTCGTCCGGTGCGCCGACGACGCGGCGACGCTGCTGCCGGTCCTGCGCGGGCTGCTCCTGGAGGACCCGAACCTCCGGCAGCGCCTCGCCGCGGCCGGCGCCACCGCCCTCCAGGTCAACCTCGCCGACGAGGCCGTCCGCCCCGCCATGCGGATCAGCAGCGGCGAGGACCCCGTCGCCGCGGCGGTGTCGGTCTGGGTGGCGGGCGACCCGGCCGCGGCAGCGGACGTGGTGGTGAGCGCCGTGGCCGAGGCGGCCGGCGACCGGGGGGCCGCTGCGGTGGGCTGGCAGGTCCAGGAGAGGCGGCCGCTCGAGCCGCCGGTCTCCCCCGACGGCACCCGGGTCGACGCGCTGGCGAACGTCGCCGTGCTGCGCCGGCCCGCCGACCTCGACGAGGCGGAGTGGCGGCACCGCTGGCTGGTCGACCACACGCCGGTCGCCATCAAGACCCAGGCGACGTTCGGCTACGTCCAGAACGTCGTCGAAGCCCCGGTGACGGCCGGCGCGCCGGCCGTGAGCGCGGTCGTCGAGGAGCTCTTCCCCATGGCCGCCGCCACCGACCTGCACGCCTTCTACGGCAGCGGCGGGGACGACGCCGAGCTGGCCTCACGGATGGAGCAGATGCTGGCCAGCGTCAGCCGGTTCGGGGCGGACCGGGACCTCGACCTGGTGCCGACCAGCCGTTACTGCTGGACCCTCGACCCGGCCGGCGGGTGAGCGGTCGCAGCGGGTCCGGGGCGTCAGTGCGGGGCGCGGCGCGGGGCGTCAGCGCCGCGAGCGCCGGGCCGTGCGGTACGCCGGGGCGCGCAGCCGTCGCGCCCAGTCGTAGCTGGTGAGCCCCGGGACCTCGTTGACGAGCGGGTCGAACTCCAGGGCGGGGTCGTCCCGGTCCGGAGCGGCGGGATCGACGGGCTCGAGGTGGAGGTCGGCGAAGACCCGCCACGCCGAGCGGGGGCTGGCGACGGCGAGGAGCACGTGGTCGCGCTCGACGTACCGGGCGCCGATCAGCTGCGGCCCCGTCGGGGTCCGGTAGGGCATGAGCGTGGTGAGCGGTCGGGTGGTCATCCCCGCGGACGGCAGCACGAGGAACCGTGTCACCGCGCCCCAGCCGTTGGTGGCCAGCAGGAGGTCACCGTGGCGACCGTCCGGCGACCCGTCGAGCTGGCCCTCCGCCGGCACCCGGATGGCCAGGCCGTGGACGTCGGGGAGGCCGTCGGGGAGCCCGATCCCCTTGGACTCGCGCACCACGACCTCCTCGGCACCGGGACGGTCCAGGAACGGCACACCCGTGCCCGGCTCCAGCCCCCGCCGCTCCAGGCGGCCGCGGAGCACCCGACCGACCGGGTGCATCGGCTTCTGCGCCGGCCGCAGCGAGATCCCCCGCACGGCGGTGGCGAGGACGGCTCCACCGGCCCGGGCAGGGAGCGCGAGCAGGCCGTGGCTGTGCGCGGGCTCGGTGCGCGTGGGGTCGGTGCCCGTGGGGTCGGTGCGCGCGGCGTCGGTCATCGCGTCCTCCTCGGAGGCAGTCGGTGGAGGACGACGTCGTGCAGGTCGCCGTCCGCCACGCGGGCGGTCAGGTAGGTGCAGTGCGGCTGCTGCCGTCGGTCGGTCGGCGAGCCGGGGTTCAGCAGGCGCAGCCCGCCGGGCGTGGTGGTGTCCCAGGGGATGTGGCTGTGGCCGAAGACGAGGACGTCGAGGTCGGGGTAGGCCGCGTCGGCGCGCTGCTCGCGCCCCTGCTTGCCGCCCGTCTCGTGGACGACACCGATCCGCAGGCCGTCCAGCTCGGCGCGGGCCACCTCCGGCAGCCGGGACCGCAGCCCCGGTCCGTCGTTGTTGCCCCAGCAGGCGACCAGCCGTCGGGAGCGCGCCTCGAGGCGGTCGAGTGTCTCCTCGTCCACCCAGTCGCCGGCGTGGACCACCACGTCGGCCGCGTCGACGGCCGACCACAGCTGGTCCGGCAGGTCCTTCGCCCGCTTCGGCAGGTGGGTGTCGGCCATCAGCACCAGGTCCACGGCGCTCACCCGCCGCAGGGCACGCAGCGTCGGGCGGCCGGCCGCACCTCGAGCCGCTCGGCGGGGATGGCCTGCCCGCACGACTCGCACGTCCCGTAGGAGCCGTCGGCGAGCCGGGCGAGGGCCGCCTCCACCTCCGCGAGTCGGCGTTCGGTCTGCCGCAGGACGGTGTCGAGCTGGGAGCGCTCGAAGGCGATCGTGGCGCCCTCCGGGTCGTGCTCGTCGTCGGCGTTGGTGTCCCGCGAGGCCTCGACGATGCCGGTGAAGTCGCCGCGCATCGCCGCGAGCCGGCGGGTCACCAAGGCATGCTCCTCGGCCAGCTGCTCGCCCAGCTGCTCGGCCAGCTCGTCGGCGAGCACCGCGTACGCCGAGGCGCGCGGCTCCTCGGCCGGTGCGGGCGCGGCGCTCAGGCCGCGACCCGCGTGCTGAGCAGCAGGCAGGCGAACTCCTGCCACTCGCCGTCGGGCAGCGCCACCGCGAGCTCGTAGGTGTGGCCGCCCACGCGCCGGGCCGCCAGCAT
Source organism: Nocardioides ureilyticus (assembly GCF_051280745.1). Taxonomy (NCBI): domain Bacteria; kingdom Bacillati; phylum Actinomycetota; class Actinomycetes; order Propionibacteriales; family Nocardioidaceae; genus Nocardioides; species Nocardioides ureilyticus. Next base: position 5,545 of record NZ_JBNCOG010000047.1, read on the forward strand.
CAGCCCGTCGCTGTCGGAGGACTCGGAGTCGGCACTGGGGAGCACCCCGCTGAGCGTCCACTCGCGGCCGGCGTCACCCCACATCCGCAGGCCCATCCGCGCCCAGCTGCCCCCGGAGAACACGAGCTGGAGGGTGCTGCCGTCGGCGCGCGACACCTCGACCGTGAGCCCGTGGACGCCGGGCTCGGCGCCGCGCGGGAGGGCGTCGCGGGCCTCGACGACGACCACGTCGTCGGTGCCGTCCTCGTCGACGAACGGGTGGCCGAGCGGCTCCTCGAGCCCGCGGCGGAAGAGCCGACCCTCGACGGGAAGGGCCTGCGGGCGGATCACCGAGGCGGTGCGCGTCGCCAGCGTGAGGATCGACATGCGTGGCCCGTACCCGCGCGTCACCTCGGCCCAACCTCACCCCTGCGGGTGGTCTCCGTTCCGGCGGACCAGCTCGGCGAGCGCCTCCTCGACGATCTCCTCCACGGTCTGGTCGACGTCGACGACCACGCCGTCCTCGTCCGCCGCCAGGGGCTCGAGGGTCGCGAGCTGGGAGTCGAGCAGGGAGACCGGCATGAAGTGGCCGGTCCGGGCGTGCACCCGCCGCTCGATCACCTCGCGGTCGCCGGCGAGGTGGACGAAGCCGACGGGCGCGTGCCGCCGGAGCACGGCGCGGTAGCTCCGGCGCAGGGCCGAGCAGCTCATCACCCCGCCCGTCGCGTGCTCGCCGAGCCACCGGGCGACCTCCTCCAGCCACGGCCACCGGTCGTCGTCGTCGAGGGCCTCGCCGCGCGCCATCTTCGCCACGTTGGTGGCCGGGTGCAGGTCGTCGGCGTCCGCGAACGGCACGGCGAGCCGCGCGGCGAGGGCAGCACCGACGGTCGACTTCCCCGAGCCGGAGATGCCCATGACGACGAGGGGCTGGGTCATGCCGCCACCGTACGCCGGGCAGCCGACTGCCCGCCCTCAGACCAGCGCGTCGAGCCGCCGGATCTCGGCCTCCACCTGACGGCGCTGGCGCTCCCTCAGCAGGAGCAGCCGGGCCTGCTTCTCCTCCGAGCTCAGCGCACGCCACGCACCGCGACGGCGCGCGGTCGGGGCGGGGGCGGAGACCATGACGACATCGTCGGCCAGCCGCTCCGCTCCCCGCCACCCATTTCCGGGCCCGCTCCCCGCACCGGCCGGTCGCCCACGCCGGGGCCCGGCCCGGCTCCTACGCTGGCGCCATGGCAGCGCAGCGCAACGTCCTGGGTGGGGACCTGGTGCCGTGCGGCACCGACCCGATGACCGGCTTCTACCGGGACGGCAGCTGCGCGTGCGGTCCCGACGACGCCGGGCTGCACGCCGTCTGCGCGGTGATGACCCGCGAGTTCCTCGACCACCAGCGCTCGGTCGGCAACGACCTGACCACGCCCCGGCCGGAGTGGCACTTCCCGGGGCTGCACCCCGGCGACCCGTGGTGCGTCGTGGCGGGCCGGTGGCTGCAGTCCTACCAGGCCGGCGCGGCGGCACCGGTCGTGCTCGCCGCGACGAACGAGCGGGCGCTCGAGGTCGTGCGGATCGAGATCCTCCGCGAGCACGCCGTCGACGTGCCGCCGGACCTCAGCGCGCTCGAGGGCTGAGGCGCCACACGCCCGGCGTACCGGCCTCCACGAGCCCCTCGTCCTGGAGCGCTCGGCGGGCCTTGCGGGCGGCGAGCTGCCAGCGCGGCTCGCCCTGCGGCGAGGGCTCGCGGTCGCCGGCGCGCAGCTGCTCGCCGATCCGCTCCTCGAGCTCGCCGAAGACGTCGTCGGCGGGCAGCTCGCCCCCGGACTCCTGGAGCAGGGCCACGATCGGCGCCTTGAGCTCCTCGGGGGAGGTCCACCGCCGCGGCGCGGACCGGGTCGGCGTGCCGGGCACGCGGGCCGGCGTCCGGGGCGTCGTCGTGCGCACCCGGGGCGCCGGCGCCTTCTTCTCCACCGGCGCCGGCTTCGGCTGCCCGTGGACGCACTGGCTCAGGGGGAGGTCGCACAGCTCGCAGTAGTCCTCGGCCACCCGGCAAGGCTACGGTCCCCCGGGTCGCCGAGCGCCCCGCGGTCCGCCCCGCCCGACCCGGGTGCGGCGTGCGTCATACGCCCCGAGCGGGCTCACGGCTCAGCCCCGCGAGAGCTGGAGCAGGACCTCGTAGTGGTGGGTGTTCGGGAACATGTCCAGCAGCCGGCCACGGACCGGCCGCAGCGACGGCATGGCGCCCAGGTCGGCGGCGAGGGTGCGGGCGTTGCAGCTGGAGTAGAGGACGTGCTCGACGCCGGAGCGCTCCAGCCACCCGGCGAGCTGCTCGCCGATGCCGCGGCGAGGAGGGTTCACGACGACGAGCGCGGGCGGCGCAGCGGCGTCGAGGGCGTACGCCGTCGCGTCGCCGGCCAGGAACCGCACGCCGTCGAGGCCGAGCGCCGCGGCGCTGTGCTCCGCGGAGCGCACGGCCTCGGGGGAGATCTCCACGCCGGTGACCGAGCGCCCCGGCGCGGCGAGGTGCAGCGCGAAGCCGCCGACGCCGCAGTAGAGGTCCCACAGCGTGGCCGGCGCGACCTCGGCCGTCCAGGCCGCCGCCTGCTCGTAGAGGCGCGCGGCCACCGCGGTGTTGGTCTGGAAGAAGCTCTGCGGCCGCAGGTGCAGGTCGACCCCCGCCACGTGCATCGGCAGGGTGGTGTGGTCGGTCAGCAGGATCTCCCGCTCGCCCTCGAGGACCGCCTTGTGCGCGGGCTGGAGGTTCACCGACGCGACGGCCACCGGCAGCCGCTCCAGCAGCCACGGCAGGTGCTTGCGCAGCCGGGCGACCGGCTCCTGGCTGCGGCAGACGAACCTGACCATCAGCTCCCCGGCCGGCGACTCGGTGACCAGCAGGTGCTTGAGCTCGCCACGCCGGCCCGGGACGTCGTACGGCGTGAGCGCGGCGCGCGTCACGAAGTCGGCCAGCACCGGCAGGGCCGCGTGCAGGCCGGCTGCGTGGACGCGGCACTCGCGCAGGTCCACGCCCGAGCCGGTGGCGTCGAGGATCCCCAGCGTCGGGGCGTCGACCGTGCCGCCGACCACCATCTTGGCCTTGTTGCGGAAGCCCGCCGGCGTGCTCGCCACCGGCGCGGACCACTCCAGCGGCGGGAGCAGGCCGGCCACCTCCCGCTGCTTGCCCGCGAGCTGCGCGTCGTACGGCTGGTCGAGCAGCGTGCAGGACCGGCAGGTGCCGGCGTCGAAGTAGCCGCAGTGCGCCGCCACCGACCGGCTCAGGGGCACGGGGGGCGGCAGGGGCGGGGTCGGGCCGCTCATCCGCTGGTCGGCACGCCCTGCTCGACCAGGCCCTCGTAGCCGCCGCCGTTGGTGACGCTGCCGAAGCCGAGGTCACGCATGGCCGCCACGGCGAGGGCCGCGCGGCGGCCGGTGGCGCAGTAGACGACGTAGTACTGGTCGCGCGGCAGGGCGTCGAGCTGCTCGCGGAAGTCCTCGGCGCCCGCGTCGATGTTGACCGCGCCCTCGACGTGGCCGGCGGCGTACTCCTCAGGCGTGCGGACGTCGATGACGCCGACCTCGCCGAGGCTCTTCCCCGCGATCAGGTTGCCGATCTCGGAGCCGTCGGCGCAGGCGCCGAGCAGGAGCAGCAGCGGGGCGGCGACCAGGGCCACGAGCGACCTCACCACCGGTGGTGCACCGCCGCGCGGAAGGAGCGGTCGTAGAGCTCGCGCACGCCGTCGAGGAGCGCGGGCGCGAGCGGCGGCAGCTCGCCGGCGGCGGCGTTGGCGGCCGCCTGCTCGGTGTTGCGGGCACCGGGGATGACGGTGCTGACGCCGGGCTGCTGCCAGACCCAGGCGAGCGCGACCTGCGCGGCCGTGGCGCCCTCGGGGCCGTGCTCGGCGACGAGGCGGCTGAACTCGCGCGCCGCCTCGACCCCGGCGCCGTAGTCGACCCCGGAGAAGGTCTCGCCCTGGTCGAAGGCGCTGCCGTCGCGGTTGAAGGTGCGGTGGTCGTCGGCGGCGAACGTCGTCCGCTCGTCGTAGCGGCCCGACAGCAGGCCCGAGGCCAGCGGCACCCGCGCGATGATCCCCACGCCGGCCTCCGCGGCGGCCGGCAGCACGCGGTCGAGCGGCTTGAGCCGGAAGGCGTTGAGGATGATCTGCACGCTCGCGACGTGCGGCCGGGCGATCGCTGCGAGCGCCTGCTCGGCGGTCTCCACCGAGACGCCGTACGCCGCGACCGCGCCGTCGGCGACCAGGGTGTCCAGCGCGTCGTAGGTGGCGTCGTCGTCGATGGTGGCGCTCGGCGGGCAGTGCAGCTGCACCAGGTCGAGGGTGTCGACGCCGAGGTTGCGACGCGACCGGTCGGTCCACTCGCGGAACGCCTCGAGCCGGTAGTTCTCCGGCACCTGCTCGACGCGGCGGCCCATCTTGGTCGCGACGGTGATCCGTTCGCGGTCCGGGTGGTCGCGCAGGAACGCGCCGATGACCTGCTCGCTGCGGCCGTCGCCGTACACGTCGGCGGTGTCGACGAGGTCGACGCCCGCGGCGACCGACGCCTCGAGGACCGCGCGGGCGTCGGCCTCGCTGACCTCGCCCCAGTCTGCTCCGAGCTGCCAGGTGCCGAGGCCGACGACCGAGACGTCGCGGCCGGTCCGTCCGAGGGTGCGGTGCTCCATGGGTCCATCCTCGCCGACGCGGCCAACGATGAGTTCGGCGGCGCCGTCGGGTCGGGGTGGGCATGACCCTTCGACTCAACCCGTACCTGCACCTCGACGGCACCGCCCGCGAGGCGATGACCTTCTACCGCTCCGTGCTCGGCGGCCGGCTGGAGCTGACCACCTTCGGCGACCAGGGCATGGAGGGCCCCGATGCGGACGGCGTCATGCACGCCGTGCTGGAGACCGACGACGGCTTCGTGCTCATGGCCTCCGACCTCCCGCCCGGCATGACGCTGGCCCCGGGCGACACGACAGTCACCCTGGCGCTCAACGGCGACGACGAGTCGACGCTGCGCGGGTGGTTCGAGGCCCTCGCCGAGGACGGCGAGGTGCAGGTGCCCCTCGAGAAGCAGATGTGGGGCGACGTCTTCGGCCAGCTCAAGGACCGGTACGGCGTGCAGTGGCTGGTGGACATCGGCTGACCATCCACGCCGGCGCCCCGAGGCGTCGAGTCGGGGGTTGTCACCGTTCATTCGGGCGACTGAACGGTCACAGCTCCCGACTCGACGGTCAGGAGTCCCGATTCGTCCTGGGACGGGGCCGGGCCCGCGCCACCCCTCGGTCGCGCGGGCCCGGCTGGTCGGGTCGGACGGTCAGACGACCGGGTCCGTGGTCGGGTCCGTGGTCGGGTCCGTGGTCGGGTCCGTGGTCGGGTCCGTGGTCGGGTCCGTGGTCGGGTCCGTGGTGGGCTCCTCGACGACGGGCTCCTCCTCGACGGGCTCCTCGGCCGCCTCGAGCAGCTCCTCGAGGAGCTCGCGGGCGTCCTCGAGCACGCTCTTGGCGTCCCGCAGCTCGGACCGGTCGGACTGCGCGGTGACCAGGTGCAGCGCGGCGACCGCGTCGTCGAGGAGCGCCTGCACCTCGGTGACGTCGACGCCCGCGGCCTCGGCGTCCGCGACCTCGACGGCGAGCTCGGCGGCCTGACGCAGGAAGTTCACGACGAGCACGTAGTGCTCCGCGCGGAAGGCCTTGAGCTCCTTGGTCGCGGCCTTGACCTCGCCGGCGGTGGTGAGCGCCGCGACGTCCTCGGCGAGCAGCGCCAGGTCCTCGCGGTCGGCCTCGACGTTGGCGAGGACGACCTCACGGTCGAGCTCGTCCAGGCGGGCCAGCCGCGACGCCGAGACGGCACCGGCAAGACGACGGTCGAGCTGGGCGACCTTCAGGGTGAACTTGCGCAGCTCCCGGGCGACCTTTGCCGCCTCGGACTTGCCGCCCTTGACGACGTGCGTGGGCTTTCCGCCCTTGCTCGGCTGCCCGGCGACGGCAGCGGGGCCGCCCTTGCCGGCGTGGTCCGGCTTGGCGAAGGCCGGGGCGGCGGTGGCGAGGCTGCCGGCCGAGAGGACGGCGGCCATGGCCAGGGAGACCGCGGTGGTCCGCACGCGGCGGGCGGTCGGCTGGGGGGTGTGGGGGGTCATGGATCCATGGGACGGCTGAGAGTCCTCTTGCTCCACAGGTCCGGGCCAACCCTGGCCGTTCGCCGGGAGGAACCACCCGACCGGGCCATGGGGCCGCGCAGGGTTGTGCCGTTCGGACTACGTTGGGCCCGCACGGTCGCCGGGCCGTGCCACCGAGCCGGGAGGGTTGCCGATGCAGCTGGAGCTGTCCGCCGAGGACGCCGCGTTCCGTGACGAGATGCGGACGTTCTTCACCACCGAGGTCCCCCAGGAGATCCGCGACGCCGTCGCGGAGCGCCGGGAGCTCACCAAGGACCAGATCGTCGAGAGCCAGCGGGTGCTCAACGCCCACGGGCTCGCGGTCCCGAACTGGCCGGTGGAGTGGGGTGGTCAGGACTGGTCGCCGCTGCGCCGCCACATCTGGCACGAGGAGATGCAGCGCGCCAACGTGCCGGCGCCGCTGGCCTTCAACGCCTCCATGATCGGTCCGGTGATCGCGCAGTTCGGCTCCCAGGAGATCAAGGAGCGCTTCCTGCCGGCCACCGCGAACCTCGACATCTGGTGGTCCCAGGGCTTCTCCGAGCCCGACGCCGGCTCCGACCTGGCCTCGCTGCGGACCACCGCGGTGCGCGACGGCGACGAGTTCGTGGTCAACGGCCAGAAGACCTGGACCACGCTGGGTCAGTACGGCGACTGGATCTTCACCCTGGTCCGCACCGACCCGGACGTGAAGAAGCAGGCCGGCATCTCGATGCTCCTCATCGACATGACCTCCCCGGGCCTCACGGTCCGCCCGATCGAGCTGATCGACGGCGGCCACGAGGTCAACGAGGTCTGGTTCGAGGACGTCCGGGTGCCGGTCGAGAACATGGTCGGCGAGCTCAACTCCGGCTGGACCCAGGCCAAGTTCCTCCTCGGCAACGAGCGCGTCGGGGTCGCGCCCGTCGGCGCCACCAAGCGGGTCCTCGCCCAAGCCAAGGAGTGGGCTCGCGAGACCGCCCAGCTCGACGACCCGCTGACCGCCAGTCGCATCGCCGAGCTGGAGAACGAGCTGCTCGCGCTCGAGCTCACCGCGCTGCGGGTCGTCGCCCACTCCGCCGACGGCAAGCCGCACCCCGCGTCGTCGGTGCTCAAGCTCAAGGGCACCGAGCTGCAGCAGGCCGTCTCCGAGCTGGTCGTCGACCTCGCCGGGCCGGCCTCGCTGGCCTCCGGCGCCGGGGACGGCAGCGACCTCCCGTGGTGGGCCCGCCGCGCCACCCCGGCGTACCTCAACCTCCGCAAGGCGTCGATCTACGGCGGCTCCAACGAGGTGCAGCGCCAGATCATCGCCAAGACCATCCTCGGACTCTGAGAGGGAGAGGGACTTCCACCATGGACTTCACCTACGACGAGGAGCAGCAGGCGCTGCGCGAGGCCGTGCGCGGCCTGGTCGGCAAGGCCTACTCCGACTACGAGACCCGGCGCCGCACCGTCGCCGAGGACCCCGGCTTCGACGAGCAGCAGTGGGGCCGGATGGCCGAGATGGGCCTGCTCGGCCTGCCGTTCAGCGAGGACGACGGCGGGGTCGGCGCCGGCCCGGTCGAGATCTCGATCGTGGCCGAGGAGCTCGGCCGCGTGGTCGCCCCGGAGCCGTACCTCAGCTCCGTGGTGTGGGCGGGCGGCCTGGTGAGCGCGGTCGGCACGGCCGAGCAGCGCGCCGAGGTGCTCGGCGCCCTGGCTGCGGGCGAGAGCCTGCTCGCGCCCGCCCTCGCCGAGCCGGGCCGCCGCTGGGCCAACGACGCGACCGCCGTGACCGCCGCCGAGGACGGCGGGTCCTGGGTCCTGGCCGGCACCAAGGAGCCGGTGCTGCACGGCGCCCGCGCCGACCTGCTCGTGGTGAGCGCGATGCTGCCGTCCGGCGGCACCGGGCTCTTCCTCGTGCCGGGCGACGCCCCGGGCCTCACCCGCGAGGGCTACGCCACCCACGACGGCGGCCGCGCCGCGAAGGTCTCCTTCGACGGCACCCCGGCCACGCCGCTCGGCGAGGCCGGCGCGGACGTCGCCGCGTCGATCTCCACGGTCACCGACATCGCCCGCGTGATGGCCTGCAACGAGGCGGTCGGCGCGATGGAGACGGCGCTGCGCACGACCACGGCGTACCTCACCTCGCGCAAGCAGTTCGGCGTCACGCTCAACACCTTCCAGGCGCTGACCTTCCGCGCGGCGGACATGTACGTCTCGCTGGAGTTCGCCAAGTCGCTCGCGGTCTGGGCGACGATGGTGGTGGCGGCCGGCTCCCCCGCCGAGATCGCCGAGGCCGCGCAGCGGGCGAGCCTGCAGGTCAGCCGCGCCGGACGGCACATCGGCCAGGAGGCGATTCAGCTCCACGGCGGCATCGGCATGACCGCGGAGTACTCCATCGGCGCCTACACCAGCCGGCTCACCGCACTCGACCACCTGCTGGGCGACGGTGCCTTCCACCTCCGTGCGCTGGCGGCCGCCGTCGGCGACCACGAGGAAGTGGACCCGCTCCCCTGACGCCGTCTCCCCCGACGCCCGCCCCGCGGGTGGTCCGGGCCGGCTTCGCGCCGGTCAAGGGCACCCGGCACCAGGCGTACGACGCCGTCACCCTCGACCGGCTCGGGCCGGTGGGTGACCGCGCGTGGTGCGTGGTGGACACCGACGCGCGACGGGTGCTGCGCACCGTGCAGCACCCGTCGCTCGTCGCCGTCACGGCGTCGGTCTCGGCGTCCGGGCTGGCCCTCACCCTGCCGACCGGCGATGCGGTCGTGGGGCCGTCCGAGCCGGCCGGCTCGACGCTGACCTGCGACTACTGGGGCCGGAGCGTGGCGCTGGAGCTGCTGGCCGGGCCGCACGCGGACCTGCTGTCGGCCCACCTCGGCAAGCCGGTGCGGCTGGCGGCCGCGCCCCGCGGCGGGATCGTCTACGCCGGCGCGGTCACGCTCGTCTCGACCGGGACGCTGCGCGCGCTTGCCGACGCGCTCGGTGGTCGAGCCGGGACCCCCGGTGGTCGAGCCGGGACCCCCGGTGGTCGAGCCGGAACCCCCGGTGGTCGAGCCGGAACCCCCGGTGGTCGAGCCTGTCGAGACCACCTCGACGCGCTGGCCGCCCGCTTCCGGCCCACCTTCGTCGTGGATGCCGACGAGCCGCACGCCGAGGACGGCTGGATCGGCCAGGAGGTGTCCCTCGGCTCCGCGCGGGTGCGGGTCACCTCCCGCGTCCCGCGCTGCGCGGTGGTCGACGTCGACCCGGTCACGGGGGCGCGGGACGGCCGCGTGCTGGCCGCCCTGGCGGCGTACCGGCCCCGTGACCCGGCCACCGGCGACCTGGTGCTCGGCGTCGACGCCGAGGTGGTCGCGCCGGGCGTCGTCAGCGCCGGCTGACCGTCGACGGACGTACTCAACAGTGGGACGCGGGCCGCACCTGAGCGTGCGGGACCGACCCGGGGACCCCGTTGGGTACGTCCGACGGCGGCCGGGAGGGCCGGCCGGTCGCACATCACGACCGCGCGCCTTCCCCGGTCGCTGTCGTGCCCGGCGCGCTGCGGGGCTGACGAGCAGCCCGCAGCACCGTCAGGCGCCGGCGGGCAGGGCCGGCGGCTGCGGCCGGGCCAGCTTGCGCAGCTGCCGACCGAGGTTGCGGCGGTTGGTCTCCTCGAGCCAGCCGTTGGGCAGCGAGAGGCGGATGACCTTGTGCCAGGCGCTGGCGACCTGCTGGGGCAGCGGCCGGGCGTTGTAGGCCAGCCCGTAGCGGTCGAAGACCGCCCGCACCCGCGGCGCGATCTCGCCGTACCGGCGGCTCGGCAGGTCGGGGAAGCAGTGGTGCTCGATCTGGTGGCTGAGGTTGCCGGTCATCAGGTGCATGAACTTCGAGCCGGAGATGTTGGCCGAGCCGAGCATCTGCCGGACGTACCACTCGGCCTTCGTCTCGCGCTCGTCGAGCTCGGGCTGCTCGAAGGTCTCGACACCCTCGGGGAAGTGGCCGCACATGATGACCGAGTGCGACCAGATGTTGCGGGCGAGGACGGCGACGGCGTTGGCGGTGAGCGTCGCGCGCCAGCCGCGGCCGCTGAGCAGCGGGTGGACGACGAAGTCCTTGGTGACCTGCTTGCGCACCTTGCGCAGGGCGGCGATGACCTCGTCGCGCTTCTCCGGCGGCATCTTCTTCTTGGCGCGCAGGTGCTCGCCGAACTCCAGGTCGTACATCGCGATGCCCCACTCGAAGATGCAGGCGGTCAGGAGGTTCCAGACCGGCTGGATCAGGTGGCGGGGCTCCCACTCCTGCGCCTCGTCGACGCGGAGGATGCCGTAGCCGAGGTCGTTGTCCATCCCCAGCACGTTGGTGTAGGTGTGGTGGGTCTCGTTGTGGGCGCGCTTCCACTGCTCCGGCGGGGAGGCGTGGTCCCAGTCCCAGGTCGAGGAGTGGATCTTCGGGTCGCGCATCCAGTCCCACTGCCCGTGCAGGACGTTGTGGCCGATCTCCATGTTGTCCAGCGACTTCGCGGTCGCCAGCGCCACGGTCCCGACCAGCCAGGCGACCTTGTTGCGACTGCCCACCAGGAGCAGCGCGCGGCTGCCCAGCTCGAGGGCGCGCTGGGCGGCGATCACCCGCCGGATGTACGTCGCGTCGACCTCGCCGCGGTCGGCGAGGACGTCCTGCCGGATCGTCTCCAGCTCGCGCCCGATCTCCTCGACCTGCTCGGCGGTGAGGCCGCCGGGATAGGCCTTCGCCCCGGCGCCGGCGGCGCTCTCGCCGCTCGCCGCGGGTGCCGTCGCTTCCGTCGTGGTGCGCTCGTCCCGTGTCAGCGTCATGGTGGTCAGGTTCCCCTATCGCCGCTGAGTGACTCGCCCAGGGACCGGAATGTGACCAATCGGTCATCTGCCGCCGGAGCCTCCGTCGGCCGTGCGGGAGTGCCACCTCGACCGTGCGGGAGTGCCACCTCGGCGGTCAGGAGGGGTGGCGGACAGGGCCCTCGCGCTCGAGGCGCTCGCGCTGGGGGACGACGACGTACTTGGGGTCGTCCGCGGACGCCTGGCCGGCCTCGAAGACGCCGAACCGGGTGCACGCCGAGCCCGCGAGCAGGGCCGCGCCGGAGACGGCTGCCACGGCCCGGCTGCGGCCGGCGAGGAGGGAGCCCGCGGCACCGGCCGCGGTGAGGAGCTTCGCGGCCCGCATGAGGCGGCCGGGGCGGCCCTCGTGCAGCGGCTCGGCGGTGATCCCCATCGACCGCTCCATCCGGTGCTCCATCACCAGCTCGAGCGCCGCGCCGCCGACCGCGAGCCGGCGGGCGGGCCCGGCCTGGTCGACGGGCGAGCCGATCATCGCCATCCCCGCCGAGGCGGCCGCGGCCGAGCCGACGAAGACGAACGGCAGCTCGCGGTAGGCCTCGTGCCAGGACGGGGTCGCGGTGTCGGAGAGCAGCACGGCGGTGTACGACGCCACGGCCGGCGCGATGACAGCAGCCACCACGCCGGCCGGTCGCTCGACGTACGGCAGCAGGCGCAGCGGCCCGCGGCGCCACGACGGCGGCAGCATCGAGACCGCCTCACCGGCCGCCGCCGCGCCCGCGAACGGCCCGTAGACCGAGAGGATCCAGGTGCCGACCGACATCGGCGAGGTCACCTTGGCGACCCGCAGCATGTTGAGGAAGCGGCTGGGCCGGCCCAGGTCGTGGACGAGCGCGACCATCGAGAAGCCCAGTCCGCCGAGGGCTGCGAGGCGTCCGGTACGCCGCAGCGCGGGCCGGCCGGTCAGGTCGCCGCCCGCGGCGAGCAGCGACGACCCGGCGGCCAGCCCGCCGGCGAAGAGGTAGGCCGGGATGTCGTGCTCCCACGGCGCGGCCTTGACGATCGGCCGGCCGTAGTAGGAGGTGAACTCCGCCGGCGGGACAACCGAGCGGTCCCCCCGACCGCCACCGCGGTCTTTCTTCATGCCCCGGCGCCGGCCGCTCCCCATGCCGCGCCCCGTGCCGCGCCGGTCGCCGGCGGAACCGGGCGTCGCCTGGGTGTCGGCGGAGGGTGGGGTCAGGGGCGGGGTCGGCGGCGTGCTCACGGGCGCCTCCCCACGAAGGCGAGCGCGGCTCCGACGAGCAGGGCGGCGGCGGCGGCGCCGGCGCGGTTGAACATCGCCGGCAGGTCCTTGGTGGTCACGACCGGGTCGGGCGGGAAGCCGTAGACCTCGGGCTCGTCGAGCAGCAGGAAGAAGGCGCCGGTGCCGCCGACGCCGTCGTCGGGATCGTTGCCGTAGAGGCGGGCGTCCATGATCCCGGCCTCGTGCAGCTTCTGCACCCGCGCGTCGGCGCGCTCGCGGAGCTCCTCGACGTCGCCGTACTGGATCGACTGGGTGGGGCAGGCCTGCGCACAGGCCGGCGCCTGGCCGGCGTCGAGGCGGTCGTAGCAGAGCGTGCACTTCTGCGCGATGCCGACGTTCTTGCTGCCGTCGGGGCCCTTGCGGCGGTCGATGACGCCGTACGGGCAGGCCGGCACGCAGTAGCCGCAGCCGTTGCAGATATCGTCCTGGACCACCACGGTGCCGAACTCGCTGCGGAAGAGCGACCCCGTGGGGCAGACGTCGAGGCAGGCGGCATGGGTGCAGTGCTTGCAGACGTCGGAGGACATCAGCCAGCGGAAGTCGGGCTTGTCAGCCTCGTCGGTCGAGGCGGGGTCGGCGACCGCGCCGGTCTCCTGGCCGGTGCGCATCGTCGGCATGCCGAGGTCGGCCGGCGGGGTTCGCGGCTGCTCGATGAAGGCCACGTGGCGCCACTGGTTGGCGTTGAGCGAGTGGCTGTTGTCGTAGGAGGTCGCCGTCATGTCGAAGTGGTCGGCGGGGACGTCGTTCCACTCCTTGCAGGCGACCTCGCAGGCCTTGCAGCCGATGCAGATGGAGGTGTCGGTGAAGAAGCCCTTCCGCTTCGGCCGGTCCTCCTCGTAGCCGGCGTCGGCCGCGGGGTCGACCGGCCCCCACAGCGAGTTCGGGCTCACCGACCACCGGCTCAGCAGGCCGCTCCCCCGGTCGCTCACCTGGCCGCTCATCAGGCGCCGCCTCCCTCGCCGGTCGGGTCGCCCTCGTCGTCGCTGCCGGCCGCGGGGCCGGTGGTCACGATGGGCACGGTGTGGTCGTCGTGGACGCCCGACCGCTCCTGGTACGACGTCACGAGATCCACCAGCGCGCGGCCGGTCGGGCGTCGCCCGGCGAGGACGTCACAGGTGCCCACCTTGCTCTCCTGGATGAGGACGTTGGGGTCCAGCGAGATGCCGAACAGGTCGTTGGCCGAGTCGCCGGTGACCAGGCCGCCCTGTCCCCAGTGGTAGGGCAGCCAGACCTGGTGGACGGTGCGCCCCTCGACCCGCAGCGGGCTGAGCCGCTCGGTCACGAGGACCCGGCCCTCCACCGCGGCGCGGGCGGTCACGACGTGGCACCAGCCGCCGTTCTCCAGCCCGCGCTCGGCGGCGAGCTCGGGGCTGACCTCGACGAACATCTCGGGCTGGAGCTCGGCCAGCCGGGCGACGTACCGGCTCATCCCGCCGGCCGTGTGGTGCTCGGTGAGCCGGCTGGTGGTGAAGACGAACGGGAAGACCCCGCTGCCGTCCTCGGGCGGGCTGGGGTTCAGCCGGTTGTCCCGGCGCGGGTACTCCTTGCGCGTCGGGTTCCCCTGCTGGCCGTGGACGGGGTTGCGGAACGGCGACTCGACCGGCTCGTAGTGGGTCGGCAGCGGGCCGTCGATCAGTCCCTGCGGCACGTAGAGGCTGCCCTTCCCGTCGCCCTGCATGATGAACGGGTCGTCGCCGGAGATGCCGGCGACCCCGTCGGTTCCCCGCTCGGGCCGGTACGTCGGGGGCTTGGTCACCTCGAAGTCCGGCACGTCGTGGCCGGTCCACCGCTGTGCCTCGGCGTCCCACCAGACGTAGGCCTTCCGCTCGCTCCACGGGCGCCCCTCGGGGTCGGCCGAGGCGCGGTTGTAGAGGGTCCGGCGGTTGGCCGGCCACGCCCAGCCCCACTCGGCGGCGACCCAGTCCTGCTCGCTGCCGGGCCGGCGGCGAGCGGCCTGGTTGACCCCGTCCTTGAGCACGCCGGTGTAGATCCAGCACCCGCCGAGCGTCGAGCCGTCGTCGGCCATCTCGGTGAAGGTCGACAGCGGCCGGCCGGTCGCGGTCTCGTAGCCGTTGATCTCCTTGAGCACCGCCTCGGCGTCCGGCTCCCCCCAGCCGGACTCCGCTGCCCCCCCGTGCAGGGGGTAGTCCCAGGTCAGCTCCAGCAGCGGACGGTCGCGCTCCTCCGTGGAGCCGGCGAGCCGCTCGCGGACCATCCGGCCGAGGTGGAAGAAGAACCACAGGTCCGAGCGGCAGTCGCCCTGCGGGTCGACGGCCTTCTCCCGCCACTGCAGCATCCGGTGCGTCTGGGTGAAGGTGCCCTCCTTCTCCACGTGGGATGCGGCGGGCATGAGGAAGACCTCGGTACGGCACTCCTCGGGCACGATCTCGCCGGTCGCGACCTCGGGTGAGTCCTTCCAGAACGTCGCGCTCTCGATCTCGAACAGGTCGCGCACGACCAGCCAGTCGAGGTTGGCCATGCCGAGGCGCTGGGCCTTGCCGTGGGCGGACCCGACGGCGGGGTTCTGGCCGAGCAGGAAGTAGCCCTTGACCTTGCCGTCGATCATGTCGAGCACGGTCCGGTAGGTGCCGTGGTCGCCGGTGATCCGCGGCAGGTAGTCGTAGCAGAAGTCGTTCTCGGCGGTGGCGTGCTCGCCCCACCAGGCCTTGAGCAGGTTGATGCCGTAGGCGCCGGCCTTCTCCCAGAAGCCCTTGGCGCCGGGCTGGCGGACCGAGTCGATCCACTCCTCGAGCGAGGTGTGCTCCTCGGCGTGCGGCATCGGCAGGTAGCCGGGGAGCAGGTTGAACAGCGTCGGGATGTCGGTGGAGCCCTGGATGCTGGCGTGGCCGCGCAGCGCCATGATCCCGCCGCCGGGGCGCCCCATGTTGCCCAGCAGCAGCTGGAGGATGGCCCCGGTGCGGATGTACTGCACGCCGACGCTGTGCTGGGTCCAGCCGACGCTGTAGACGAGCGCGGTGGTGCGTTCGCGCCCGGAGTTCTCCGCGAAGGCCCGGCAGACCTCCAGGAAGTCCTCGGGCGAGACGCCACAGGTGTCGGCGACCAGCTCGGGGGTGTAGCGGGCGAAGTGGCGCTTGAGCACCTGGTAGACGCAGCGGGGGTGCTGCAGCGTCTCGTCGCGCGGGGGGTCGCCCTCGACGCTGGCGCCGTGGGTCTCGTGCTGCATCGCCGAGGCGGTCTCGCGCTGCTCGACCTGGTCCTGGCGCTCCTCCCCGTCGTCCTGCTGGGTGGCGTACTGCCACGAGGTGGGGTCGTAGGTGCGGGTCTCGGGGTCGAACCCGGAGAAGAGCCCGTCGAGGTCCTCGGTGTCGACGAAGTCCTCGCTGAGGATCGTGGCGGCATTGGTGTAGGCCACGACGTACTCGCGGAAGTCGAGCTCGTGGGTCAGGACGTAGTTGATGATCCCGCCCAGGAACGCGATGTCGGTGCCCGCACGCAGCGGGACGAAGGTGTCCGCGAGCGCGCTGGTCCGGGTGAACCGCGGGTCGACGTGGATGATCTTCGCCCCACGCGCCTTGGCCTCCATCACCCACTGGAAGCCCACGGGGTGGGCCTCGGCCATGTTGGAGCCCTGGATGACGATGCAGTCAGCGTTGGCCAGGTCCTGCAGGAACCCGGTGGCGCCGCCGCGCCCGAACGAGGTCCCCAGACCGGGGACCGTGGCGGAGTGTCATATCCGCGCCTGGTTCTCGATCTGGATCGCGCCCATCGCGGTGAAGAGCTTCTTGATGAGGTAGTTCTCCTCGTTGTCGAGGGTCGCCCCACCCAGGCTCGCGATGCCCATCGTCCGGCGCACCCGGTGGCCCCGCTCGTCGAGGTCCTGCCAGGTGTCGTTGCGGGCCTTGACCACCCGGTCGGCGATCATCTCCATCGCCACGTCGAGCTCGAGCTCGCTCCACTCGGTGGCGTACGGCGCGCGGTACTTGACCGTGGTCTGGCGCAGGTCGCTGGTGACGAGGTTCTTGCTGGCGGCGCCCTTGGGGCAGAGCCGGCCGCGGTTGACCGGGCTGTCGGGGTCGCCCTCGATCTGGATGACCTGCTCGTCCTTGACGAAGATCTTCTGCGCACAGCCGACGGCGCAGTAGGGGCAGACGCTGTTGGCGACCCGGTCGGCGGTCTCGGTGCGGGCGGTCGTGGCCTCGGTCTGCTTCGACCGCGCGGCGACGCCGCGGCCGAGCAGGTCACGGCCACTCAGCTGCCGGAGCACCGGCCAGTCCAGGAACGTTGTCACCCGCCACCTCCCTCGTGCGGGGGACGGTACCCCGCCACCCGTCACCTCAACACCCACCCGAAGTACTTGCCATCATGGAAAGTAGGTGACATGCTTTCCATCATGGAAAGCAACCGACACCAGCAGCTCCGCGACCTCGAGCGCGCCGAGGCCGCGCCGTACATCGACTACCCGCCCACGCCGTGGTGGTACCACCCCGCCGCAGGGCTGTGGTTCGCCGGCCTGACCGGCACCAAGGGCCTGACCGAGGACCACCTCCCCGCCGCGATCGGCCTCCTCGTGGTGCTGCTGGCCGCGCTCGGCGCCTTCTCCGCCTGGTACGCCCGGTACCGCGGGGCGATGCCCTCGCTCCTGCGGCGGGCGCCGAAGGGGATGGGCCCGATGTTCGCGCTCTACTTCGTCGGCGTCGCCGGGGTGCTCGGCGCCGTGTGGTGGACCGGTGAGACGGCCGGCTGGGCGTGGGCCTCGGCGCTGATGTTCGTCCTCGCGACGGTCGGGCTCTGGCTGCACGAGCACTCGTACGCCGCGGCGGCCGCGCGGGTGCGGGAACGGCTCTCGTGACGAGCGGCCTCGAGGACCTCGACCCGGTCATCCACGCCCCCAAGCGGCTGGCCGCGATGGCCGTGCTGTCGACCGCGAGCTCAGTGACCTTCCCGTTCCTCCGCGAGCACCTGCAGGTGAGCGACTCCGACCTGTCCAAGCAGATGACCGCGCTGGAGAAAGCCGGCTACGTGTCGGTCGCCAAGACCGGCCGCGGGCGCGGGGCCACCACGTCGTACCGGCTCACCCGCGCCGGCCGCACGGCGTACCAGCGGCACCGGCGGGCGCTCACCGCCATCCTCGGCGACTCCTAGTTGTATTCGGCCATCAGGTTGGTATCAGGCGGCTGATCGGTGGGTGTCCGCCGAGTGCGCTGTGGCGGCGTTGAGTGTTGTAGTGCTTCAGCCAGGGCGCAAGAGCGGCCGCTCGGGCCTCGTTGCTG
>NZ_JBNCOG010000048.1:0-21526 GCF_051280745.1 Nocardioides ureilyticus
GTCTCCGGATCCAGCTCCCAGATCGTCCGACCGTTCTGGTCACCCAGGAACAACGTGTCCCGCGCCTGCGAGAACGCCACCCCCGCCGGCAGCTGCGCCACCGTGTCATCCACCGACACCAGCTCGCCGTCCTCGACGTACTCGAAGTCGGCCGGGTCCTGCGGCGTCGGGTCCGTCGGGTCGGTGGGATCCGTCGGGTCCGTGGGGTCCGTGGGATCGGTCGGGTCCGTCGGGTCGGTGGGATCCGTCGGGTCCGTCGGGTCCGTCGGGTCCGTCGGATCGTCGGGGTTGGGCTCGCAGCCGAGGCACGGCCCGGGGTCGGTCGGGTCGATGACGTCCGGGTCGGTGTCGTCGGTGACCGCCTTGCCGTGCTCGTTCTTCACGATCGTCAGACCGTCGTAGTACCGGCCGTCGGCGGTCCTCGCCTCGTAGCGCAGCCGGTCGCCCTCGACGTCGACCATCTGGTAGAGCTGCAGCGCACCGCCGAGGCGGCGCAGGTGCGCGCCGTTCTCGGTCCACTGGCGCGGCCCGCCCTCGTACTGCTTCTCGCCGACGACGGAGACGGCGTAGACGGGGCCGTCGTAGGTCCGGTTGGTGTCCCAGCTCGCCGGGTTGCCCTCCTCCGCGGCATCGGTGTTGCCGCGGCCGTAGCCGTGGTCGTGGCCCTGGAGCACCAGGTCGACGTTGTGCTCCTCGAGCACCGGCAGCCAGGAGCTCCGCAGGGCCCGGTTGTTGCGGCCCTCGTCGAGGGGGAAGAGCGGGTGGTGGAAGAAGACGACCGACCACTGGTGGGGGTTGTCGCTGAGCACCCGGTCCAGCCACGCGGTCTGCGCCGCGAGCGGCTCGGCCGAGCTGATGTTGCTGTTGAGGGAGATGAACCGCACGCCCTGGTAGTCGACGTAGTAGACGGAGTCACCGAAGCCGGCGGCCTCGCTCGACGGCCCGTTGTCCGGATAGGCGAACTGGGCCCGGAACTGCCGCGACAGCGTGCCCTCGTACTCGTGGTTGCCGGGCGTGGTCAGGACGTTGGTGGTGCCCGGCACGTAGTCGGCGGCCTCGTAGACCTCCGCCCACTCCTCGTCGCTCTCCGCATCGTTGACCAGGTCGCCGATCTGCAGCACGACCGAGGCGTCCGGCCGGTCGCGGAAGCCGGCGCGCAGCACCCTCGAGGCCTGGGACTTGATCCCGTTCTGCACGTCCCCGAAGTAGAGGAACGAGAAGGGCTCGGCGTCCTCCGTCGCGGTGGTGAAGTGCTGCCACTCGCTGTAGTTGGTGCCGTCGCCGACCCGGTACTGGTAGGTGGTGTCGGGCTGGAGCCCGGTGAGCTCGGCGGTGTGGAACGCCTGGGCGTAGCCGAGGTCCGTGGTCATCGTGGTGGTCTCGGTCGCCTCGACCACCGTGTTGTCGTTCCGGTACGTCAGGCTCGACGCCACCCGCAGCTCCACCCGCGGCTCGGTCACCACGTCGGAGGTGCGCCAGGTGACCGCCTGGCTGGTGGCCGGGGTCTCGGTGGGCGTCAGCGTCACCCGGTCGGGCACCCGGGTGGGTGCGTACGCCGCGGCCGCGTCGAGCGGTGCGGCGTACGCCGGTGCCGGGGTGAGGCCGGCGGTCATGCCGACCGACAGCAGGCCGGCGGTGAGCAGCGCGGCGGTCCGGCGCAGGGTGCGGCCGGGTGCGTGGGGCAGGTGGGACATCGGTGTCCTTCTCCCGTGCGGGGCTGGTGGGTGGGCGGTCGGCCGGCTCATCGGACCCGCACCTTCCGGGTGGCGGACCGCGACGCCTCGACGTCGTCGGTGCCGGCGTAGGTGACCGAGATCCGGTGGAGGCCCCGGTCGAGCGCGGGCAGCCGCAGCGCGAGCCGCCCGTCAGCGTCGAGCCGCTCGGTCAGGACGACGCGCTTCCCGTCCCGCACGACGACGCGGGCGGCCGGGGCCTTCGTCCCGCGGACCTTGACGCGGACGCGGACGACCGGCCTGGCGCCGGCGGCGAGCCGCTTCGGGAGGCCCCGGAGCATCGTGCGCGAGTCCGCCTCGAGCACGCGGACCGTGATCGGCTCGGAGCGGCCGGGAGCGAAGGCGTCCTCCCCTGCGGCCGGCCGGTACGCCGCCGTCAGCTGGTGGGCGCCGGCCGGCAGCCGGCGGGGCAGGCGCATCCGCGCGCGGCCGCTGGCCGACAGGTCGACCTCGCGCAGCACCCGGGAGCCGTCCCGGAAGACGATCGAGCCGCGGGGCGCCGCGCCGTCGACGGCGCCGACCGTGGCGGTCACCCGGACGGTCCTCCGGTCGCCCCAGGTCTGCCGCGCGGCACGGTCGACCGTGATCGCGGGGACGACGGTCGTCGGCTCGGGGTCCGTCGGCTCGGGGTCCGTCGGCTCGGGGTCCGTCGGCTCGGGGTCCGTCGGCTCGGGGTCCGTCGGCTCGGGGTCCGTCGGCTCGGGGTCCGTCGGCTCGGGGTCCGTCGGGCCCGGGTCCGTCGGGCCCGGGTCCGTCGGGCCCGGGTCGGTCGGGCCCTCCTGGCCGGGCACCACGGGCTCCGGCAGCGCGGGCCGGTCGAGGTCGGCACGCTCCGAGCCGGGGCCGGACGCGCGTGGCTGCAGGTCGGTCGTGACCAGCTTCTCGCCGCCGGCCTTGCTGATGGTGAAGCCGTCGATCAGCTCGCCGGAGACGTTCCAGCTCTCCACGTGCAGCTCGTCGTCGGTGACGTCGACGAGCTGGTACATCTGGGTCTCCTCGACCATCGCCCGCAGGTGCGCGTCGTTGGCGACCCAGTTGTTCGACTCCGGCGGGTCGGCGACGTAGTACTTCGGCCCCGCGACCGAGACCAGGTAGACCGGGCCGCGGTGGCTGTCCTCCGCCGAGGCGCCCGCCGGCAGGTCCTGCTCGTTCGCGAAGAGGTTGCCGCGTCCGTAGGTGTGGTCGTGGCCCTGCAGGACCAGGTCGACGTCGTGCTCCTCGAGCAACGGCAGCCACGCGTTGCGGATGGTCGCGTTGTCGCGGCCCGAGGCCACCGAGAAGAGGGGGTGGTGGAAGGTGACGACCGTCCACCGGTTCGGGTTGTCGGTCAGGCGCTGCTCCAGCCAAGCCGTCTGGGCGGCCATCACCTCGGTGTCGTGCGGGTGGTTGCTGTTGAGGGAGATGAAGCGGACGCCCTGGTAGTCGGTGGACCACACCGAGCCGCGCAGCAGGCCCTCGACCCGGTCGGAGGCCTGCGGGCCGTTGTCGGGGTACCCGAAGTTTCGCCAGTACGGCGTGAGCCCCGGCCCCGGGTAGTACTCGTGGTTGCCCGGCGTCGCGACCAGGTTCATCGAGCGCATCGCGAACCCGGCGGCGTCGTACCACTGGCCCCACTCGGCGTCCGAGACGTCGGTGTCGGTGAGGTCCCCGACGTGCAGGGCGACCTTCGCGTAGGGCCGTGCCTCGGTCGCCTCGCGGAAGGCGCGCGAGACATAGGACTTCACGTCGTTCTGGGCGTCGCCGTAGGTGACGAAGGAGAAGTCCTCGAAGGACTCCTCGGCAGTCGTGAACTCCGACCACTCGCTCCAGGTCTCGCCGTCGCCCACCCGGTAGAGGTAGGTCGTGCCGGGCTGCAGGCCGTCGACGGTCGCCCGGTGCTCGGCCATCACGTAGCCGAGGTCGGCGGTGCGGGTCTCGGTCGTCCCGGTCACCGTGCGCTCCGGCTCGACGACGCCCGCCGACGGGGCGGCCAGCTGCACGCGCGGCGCACCGGCCTCGGGCGAGCTGCGCCAGCTAAGGTGCTGGGAGGTCGCCGGGTCCGCCGTCGGCGTCAGCGCGATGCGGTCGGGGGCGGCGGTGGGCCGGTAGAGGAGGGCAGGGTCGACAGCTGGCGGCGCGAGGCCGCCGGCGGCGAGGGCGACGACGCCCGTGGCGGTGCTGGTGGCCAGGACCGCGCCGACGACCAGCATGGTCGTCCGGGTGCGGAGCCGGCGACGCCAGGGCGCGCGAGAACCGGTGGTCATGGAGAACCTCTCGAGAAGGCGGCGAGCACCGCGTCAGGGCAGGGAGGGCGCACCGTCCGCCATCCCGAGAAGGGCGCCGGGCGCCGCGACGCTAGCGCCGCCCGGAGAACCCTGGACAGACCCTAAGATGCCTCTTCACCAGCCGTTCGCACACCACTCCCTGAGCCGCCACCTGCCGGGGCAGCGGGTCACCTGCCGTTCACCCGGCGGTGCCACACTGGCCAGCGTGACGCTCGAGACCGGACCCGACGAGGACCACCTGCCACGCGAGGACGCGCCGCACGAGTCGTTCGACGTCGACCCGCCGTACGTCCCCGACCACGAGGCTCTCGCCGCGGTCGAGAAGTACGACGACCGCTTCCTCGACCGCGAGCTGTCCTGGCTGCGGTTCAACCAGCGGGTGCTCGAGCTCGCCGAGGACCGATCGCTGCCGCTGCTGGAGCGCGCCCGCTTCCTGGCGATCTTCACCAGCAACCTCGACGAGTTCTTCATGGTCCGGGTGGCCGGCCTCAAGCGGCGCATCGCCGCCGGGCTGGCGGTGCGCGCCGCCTCCGGCCTGATGCCGCGCGAGGTGCTCGAGTGCATCTGGGAGACCGCCCGCGAGCTGAGCCAGCGGCAGGCGCGTGTCTTCCGCGACGACATCATCCCCGAGCTCCGCGACCACGGCATCGAGATCGTCCGGTGGTCCGACCTGGACCCGGACGAGCAGAAGTACTGCAAGAAGCTCTTCAAGGACCGGGTCTTCCCCGTCCTGACCCCGCTCGCCGTCGACCCGGCCCACCCGTTCCCCTACATCTCGGGGCTCTCGCTCAACCTCGCGGTCGTGCTGCGCAACCCCGAGACGGCCAAGGAGCACTTCGCCCGGGTCAAGGTGCCGCCGATCTTCGCCCGGTTCGTCCCGCTGGGCAACGCCCGGTTCGTGCCGCTCGAGGACGTCATGCGCGAGCGGCTCAAGCGCCTCTTCCCGGGCATGGAGGTGCTCGAGGTCCACACCTTCCGCGTCACCCGCAACGAGGACCTCGAGGTCGAGGAGGACGACGCCGAGAACCTCCTCGCGGCGCTCGAGAAGGAGCTGCTCCGCCGCCGCTTCGGCCCGCCCGTCCGGCTCGAGGTGGAGGAGTCGATCAGCCCCGCGGTGCTCGACCTGCTCGTCTCCGAGCTCGGCGTCACCCGCGACGAGGTCTTCCGCCTCCCCGGCCCCCTCGACCTGCGCGGGCTGCACGGGATCGCCGACCTCGCGCGCGAGGAGCTGAAGTACCCCGCCTTCGTCCCCACCACCCACGCGAAGCTCGCCGAACGCGAGTCCGCGGCGCCGGTCGACGTCTTCAAGGCCGCGCGCCGCCACGACGTGCTGCTGCACCACCCGTACGACTCCTTCGCCACCTCCGTGCAGCGCTTCATCGAGCAGGCCGCGGCCGACCCGCACGTGCTGGCGATCAAGCAGACGCTCTACCGCACCTCCGGCGACTCGCCGATCATCGACGCCCTCATCGACGCAGCCGAGGCCGGCAAGCAGGTGCTGGTCATCGTCGAGATCAAGGCCCGCTTCGACGAGCAGGCGAACATCCGCTGGGCACGCAAGCTCGAGCAGGCCGGCTGCCACGTCGTCTACGGCATCGTCGGCCTCAAGACCCACTGCAAGCTGTCGCTGGTGGTGCGCGACGAGGGCGACGGCATCCGCCGCTACACCCACATCGGCACCGGCAACTACAACCCCAAGACGTCGCGCCTCTACGAGGACATCGGGCTGATCACCACCAACGAGGCCATCGCCGACGACGTGGCCCAGCTGTTCAACAACCTCTCCGGCTGGTCGCGCAACGCCTCCTACGAGCAGCTGCTCGTCGCGCCCGACTCGGTCCGCACCGGCCTCGTCGACCGGATCCACCGGGAGATCGGCCACCACCGCGCCGGCCGACCGGCCCGGATCCGGTTCAAGGCCAACTCGATCGTCGACGAGGCGGTCATCGACGCGCTCTACCTCGCCTCGCAGGAGGGCGTGCCCGTGCAGCTGCTCGTGCGCGGCATCTGCGCGCTGCGGCCCGGCGTACCCGGCCTGTCGGAGACGATCGAGGTGCGCTCGGTGCTCGGCCGGTTCCTCGAGCACAGCCGGGTCTTCTGGTTCGACAACGGCGGGGAGCCGGAGGCCTGGATCGGCTCGGCCGACATGATGCACCGCAACCTCGACCGCCGCGTGGAGGTGCTCGTGCACCTGCCGGGCCCGGAGAGCTGCTCGGCCGTGGACGAGCTGCTGACGCTGGCCTTCGACGCCGACACCGACGCGTGGATCCTCGGCCCCGACGGGACGTGGGAGCGCTCCCACGGTGACGTGCACCTCCAGGAGACCCTGATCGAGCGCCAGCGCACGCGCCGCACGGCGGGTTGAGCCTCCGTCGCTTGCATGATGGCGCGCTGACTCCCCTACGCTGTCAGCCGTCGTTCACCCCTCGTTCAGGAGCCACTCCGTGGGTATGCGTTTCCGGCCGGTAGAGGCCAGCTTCTACGACCTCTTCACCGAACTGGCCAACCACCTCGTCACCGGCGCCGGCATCCTCGCCGAGATGCTTGCCGACGGGGCCGACCACGAGGCCGTCGCCGAGCGGATGCGCGACGCCGAGCACGCGGCCGACGAGGCGACGCACGCCATCATCAAGCGGGTCAACAGCACCTTCATCACGCCGTTCGACCGCGAGGACATCTACGCCCTGGCCTCCGGCCTCGACGACGTCATGGACATGATGGACGAGGTCGTCGACATGATCCACCTCTACGAGGTGCGCGCGATGCCGGCCGAGCTGTCGGCCCAGGTCGAGCTCCTCCAGCGGTGCGCCGAGCTGACCGCCGCCGCGATGCCGAACCTGCGCTCGATGCAGTCGCTCGACGAGTACTGGATCGAGATCAACCGGCTCGAGAACGCCGGCGACAAGAACCACCGGCGGATCCTCGCCAACCTCTTCGGCGGCGACTACAAGACCATCGAGGTGCTCAAGCTCAAGGACATCGTCGAGGCCCTCGAGGACGCCATCGACGCGTTCGAGAAGGTCGCCAACACGGTGGAGCAGATCGCCGTCAAGGAGTCCTGACGGTGGAGATCGCGATCATCGTCGCGGTGGTCGTGGTGGCCCTGGTGTTCGACTACACCAACGGGTTCCACGACGCGGCCAACGCCATCGCGACGTCGGTGTCCACGCGCGCGCTCACGCCGCGGGTCGCCCTCGGCCTCGCGGCCGTCATGAACTTCATCGGTGCCTTCCTCGGCCAGAAGGTCGCCAAGACGGTCGCCGACGTCATCCAGTTCAGCCCCGAGCAGCTCGATCCGAACGCCGCCGCCTCGGTGACCGTGCACGCGCTGGTGATCGTCATGTGCGGCCTGCTCGGCGCGATCATCTGGAACATGCTCACCTGGTACTACGGGCTGCCGTCGTCCTCCTCCCACGCCCTCATCGGCGGGCTGGGCGGCGCGGCGATCGCCGGCGGGGTGAGCGTCAACTGGGACACGGTCCTCAACAAGGTCGTCATCCCCATGCTGGTCTCGCCGCTCTTCGCGTTCGGCGCCGGCTTCCTCGTGATGGTGGCCATCATGTGGATCTTCCGACGGGTCAACCCACACCGGGCCAACCGCGGCTTCAAGCTCGCCCAGACCGCCTCGGCCGCCGCGATGGCGCTCGGACACGGTCTCCAGGACGCCCAGAAGACGATGGGCGTCATCTTCCTCGCCCTGCTCGCCGGCGGGTACGTCAGCGAGGGCGACCCGCTCCCGCTGTGGGTCATCTTCGCCGCCGCGGCCGCCATCTCCGCCGGCACCTGGGCCGGCGGCTGGCGGATCATGCGCACGCTGGGCCGCCGGATCATCCACCTCGACCCGGCGCGCGGCTTCGCCGCGGAGTCCGTGGCCGCGTCGGTGCTCTACACGACGGCGTACGCCTTCGAGGCGCCGATCTCCACCACCCACACCATCACCTCCGCGGTCATGGGCGTCGGCGCGACCAAGCGGTTCTCGGCCGTCCGGTGGGGCGTGGCCCGGTCCATCGTCGTGGCGTGGGTGCTCACCTTCCCCGCCGCCGCCTCCGCCGCTGCGGCGACGTACTACTTCGCGCACTTCGTGCTGCGCTTGGGCTGAGGCCCGGGTTCCCCCACGTCCGGCGGCGGGGTGGTCACGCCGGGGGGCGGTGCGACTCGGTGGCCACGACCTCACCGGCACGGTGGTGGACCACGAGCAGCCCGGCCGGGCGGAGCCTGGGGTCGGGCACGCCGGCTCCGGCGAAGACGTGCGGCAGGACCGGCCGGTGGGTGCACAGGACGGCCCGCTCACGCGACTCGAGGAGCCCGCGGACGACCTTCCCGACCGAGTCGACCGTGAACTGCTCCTCGGTCAGGGCCGGCTCCTCGACGAGGTCGAGGCCGCGCGCGCCGGCGTACGGCAGGACCGTCTCGACGCAGCGGGTCGAGGGCGAGGTGACCACGCGGCCCGCGGCGTACGCATCGAGGATCGGCACCAGCGCGAGGGCCTCCTCGCGGCCGGCAGGGGCGAGCGGCCGCAGCCGGTCGTCCTCGCGCCACTGCTTGCGCGGGTGCGCCTGGCCGTGGCGGAGCACGACGAGCGGCCGCGTCTTGCGGGGCACGGCGAGCGCCTCGGCGAGGGTGACCCGGTCGTGGTCGTAGCTCAGGACGGAGGCGGCCTCCTCCGCCGAGAACCAGGCGACCCGATCGATCTCGTCACCGCAGGTGTGGCCCGAGACGTCGGCCGCGTCGGGGTCGCGGAGCCGGCCGACCCAGTAGTGCACGGTCTTCATCCGGCCGCCCGCGACCGGGTAGCGCTGGCCGGTCAACGGCGGCCCGAGGCGTACGGCGAGGCCCGTCTCCTCGGCCACCTCGCGCACGGCCGCGGTGATGGCGTGCTCGCCGGGGTCCAGCTTGCCCTTCGGGAACGACCAGTCGTCGTACTTCGGCCGGTGCACGAGCACCACCCTCCGGCCCGGCCCGAGGACGACGGCCCCCGCGGCGTGCACGTCCGGCGAGGGGTCGGGGCGTGGTGCCATGGTCGTTAGTCTCACACCCGTGCGCAGCCGACGAACCATCGTGGTGGGCCTGGCCGTCGTCCTGGCCCTCGTGCTCGTCGGCGGCCTCGTGGTCGGGGTGCGCTGGTGGGTCGACCGGGACCGCAGCGAGCTCGAGCGCGCGATGGGCGTGGCGCCGGCGGACGGAGAGCGGTTCTCCTTCACCGACTGGCGTGCCGTCCGCACCGCGCTCGACGCCGGCCTGGATGCCGGCTCGGAGTCCGGCGAGGTCGAGGAGTTCCTGAACGAGGCGTTCGCGGCGGACCTGGCGGCCACGTCGGCCCTGGTGGCGTCCGCCGCCACGCTGCAGGTGCAGTACGGCTTCTCCCCCGCGACGCTCGGGTGGGAGCTCTTCGCCCAGGGCGCGGCCGGCGCGGTGGTGGTGATGGACCTCGGCGAAGACGCCGACCTGGACACGGTGGCCGAGCGGCTCACCCGGCTCGGCTACGAGGAGCCCGACGAGCAGGACGGGGTCTGGACGGGCGGCGACGAGCTGCTCGCGCGCATCGGCGGGGTGACGCCCGAGCTCGCCCACGTCGCGCTCGACCGGGACCGCGGCCTCGTGGCGGCCAGCGACAACGCGGAGTACCTGCGCGGGCTCGTGGCCGACGACGGGCTGACGGGTCTCGAGGGCGACGACGCCGACGACGTCGCCGCCGCGGTCGAGGCGACCGGCGACCCGCTCGCGGCGGCCGTCTACACCGGCGGCCACGTCTGCGGAGCCCTCTCCATGGGGCAGGCCGACGCCGGCGACCACGCGGCCGGCGAGCAGCTGGTCGACAAGGCCGGCGGCGTACACGTCCTGCAGTCGTTCGTGATGGCCGCGCTCCCGGACGGCGACATCCGCGTCGCGATGGCGCTCGAGACCGGCGACCAGGCCCGCGAGGACGCCGACAGCCGGGCGGAGCTGGCCTCCGGGCCCGCACCGGGCCAGGGCGGCGACTTCGCCGACCGCTTCGAGCTCGGCCCGGTCAGCGCCGAAGGGCGCGTCGTCACGATGGACCTCGACCCGGTGGAGGGCAGCTACGTGCTCTCCGACCTCAGCACCGGGCCGGTGCTCTTCGCGACCTGCTGAGCCGCCGGCCGTGCCACCGCGCGAGTCGGCGTGGCGTGCTTCTCAGGGGATCCCGTCGGCCTCAGCGGAAGGTCCGCAGCCGCAGGCTGTTGGCCACCACGAAGACCGACGACAGCGCCATGGCGGCGCCGGCGAGCATCGGGTTGAGCAGGCCGGCCGCGGCCAGCGGCAGGGCAGCCACGTTGTAGCCGAACGCCCACACCAGGTTCGAGCGGATCGTGCCGAGCGTGCGCCGGGAGAGGCGTACGGCGTCCGCGGCCACCCGGAGGTCACCGCGCACGAGGGTGAGGTCGCTGGCCTCGATGGCGACGTCGGTGCCGGCCCCCATCGCGATGCCGAGGTCGGCCTGGGCGAGCGCCGCGGCGTCGTTGACCCCGTCGCCCACCATCGCGACGACCCGGCCCTGCTCCTGCAGCCGGCGCACGTGGTCGACCTTCTCCTCGGGCATCACGCCCGCGACCACGTCGTCGATGCCCACCTCCGCCGCGACCGCACGGGCCGCGCGCTCGTTGTCGCCGGTGAGGAGCACCGGCGCCAGCCCGAGCGAGCGGAACCGGGCGACGGCCTCGGCCGACCCGTCCTTGACCGTGTCGGCCACGACGAGCACGCCGCGGGCCCGGCCGTCCCACCCGACCGCGACGGCGGTGCGGCCGCGGGCCTCGGCCGCGTCGACCGCGGCGACCAGCGACGCCTCGAGCGGGAGCCCCTGCTCGGCCAGGAGCGACGGGCGGCCCACGACGACGTCGTGGCCCTCGACCCGGCCGCGGACGCCGAGACCGGCCAGCGCGGCGAAGCCGTCCACCTCACCGGAATGCCCCGCCGCGATCGCCCGGGCGATCGGGTGCTCGGACGCGGACTCCAGGACGCCGGCCAGACGCCGTACGTCGGCGGGGTCGGTGCCCTCGGCGGCGACCACGTCGGCCAGCGACATCTCGCCGGTGGTGACCGTGCCGGTCTTGTCAAGCACGACGGTGTCGACGCGTCGGGTCTGCTCGAGCGCCTCCGGTCCGCGGACCAGGATGCCGAGCTGGGCCCCGCGGCCGGTGCCCACGAGCAGAGCCGTCGGCGTGGCCAGCCCGAGGGCGCACGGGCAGGCGATGATGAGCACGGAGACGGCCGCGGCGAAGGCGGCGGAGGTCGCGACGCCGGAGCCCAGCCAGAATCCGAGGGTGGCGACGGCCAGCACGACGACGACGGGGACGAAGACCCCGGAGACCCGGTCGGCGAGCCGCTGTGCACGCGCCTTGCCGCTCTGGGCGTCCTCGACGAGGCGGGCCATCTGGGCGAGCCGGGTGTCGGCACCCACCCGGGTGGCGCGGACGACCAGGCGGCCACCGGCGTTGACGGTGGCGCCGGTGACGGTGTCGCCGGGTCCGACCTCGACGGGCACCGGCTCGCCGGTCAGCATCGAGGCGTCGACCGCCGACGTCCCGCCCTCCACGACACCGTCGGTCGCGATCTTCTCCCCGGGCCGCACGACGAAGACGTCGCCGACCACCAGCTGGTCGGCCGGCATGGCGGTCTCCACACCGTCGCGCAGCACGACGACGTCCTTGGCACCGAGGTCGAGCAGCGCGCGGAGCGCGTCGCCGGCCCGCCGCTTGGACCGCTTCTCGAAGTAGCGACCGGCGAGCAGGAACGTCGTGACGCCGGCGGCGACCTCGAGGTAGATGTTGGACAGGCCGTCGGTGCGGTCGACGCTGATCTCGAAGGCGTGGGTCATCCCCGGCTCGCCGGCCGTCCCGGCGAACAGCGCCACCAGCGACCACCCGAACGCGGAGAGGACACCCAACGACACGAGGGTGTCCATCGTGGTCGCGCCGTGCCGCAGGTTGGTCCACGCGGCGCGGTGGAACGGCCACGCCCCCCACACCGCTACCGGCGCTGCGAGCGTGAGCGAGAGCCACTGCCAGTACTCCACCTGCAGCGCCGGCACCATCGCCATCGCGATGACCGGCACGCTCAGCACGGCGCTGACCAGCAGCCGGTCCCTCAGCCCGTCGAGCTCCGCGTCGCGGGCCGGCTCTTCTGCCGGCGCCTCACGTTCGGGCTGGGGCAGCGCGGCGGCGTACCCGGCTGCCTCCACGGTGCGCAGCAGGTCCTCCGGGGTCACCGTCTCGGGGAAGCTGACCCGCGCCTTCTCGGTGGCGTAGTTGACGCTCGCCTCCACGCCGTCGAGCTTGTTGAGCTTCCGCTCGATCCGGTTCGCGCACGACGCGCAGGTCATGCCGGAGATCGACAGCTCGAGGTCAGTGGTCATGACTGTGTCCATCCTCGGTCTCCTGGTTGCTGGACCCGTCGGAGGGCTCCTCCTGGACGGGATGCTCCTCCGCGGGGTCGGTGTCCATGCCGTCGTCGTCCGTGCCGTGGTCGTCCGTGCCGTGGTCGTGGCTGCCGTGGTCGTGACCGGCCCCGTCGACCTGGACAGTGAACGCCGCGGTGCGGACGACGCCGTCGTGCTTGAAGTCGAGGAAGAGCCGGTAGGAGCCGGCGCTGGGGAACGAGGTGTGGAACGCGCCGCCCTCGGGGTGCACGTGCACGTAGCCGAGGTCGCCGGCGCGCAGCGCGACGAGGTGCCCGGTGGAACCGAGGTACGGCTCCAGGTCGGTCACCACCTCGCCGTCCCGGCTGACCGTCGCGGTCACGACCGACTCGGCGCCGGCGGTGAAGCTGCCGCCGAGGTTGACGTCGTACCCGTCGACGGTGTCGGCGAGGTCCTGCCCGCCGACCCGCTCCGGCTGGAAGTCTCCGGGCACAAACAGGTCGGCGCCGAGGACGTGCGGCTCGCCCCCGGCCGCCTGGAAGTCGGCCAGGACCCGCCACGCGCCGGGCTCGAGGTCGACCGGCACCCGCCAGGTGCCGTCGGCGTCCCGCTCCGGGTGGAGGTGCTGGAAGCCGGTCAGGTCACGGCGTACGACGATGAGGTGCAGCTCCTTCTCGTGCACCACGTCGTAGTCGGTGACCGGCCCGTCGCCGCCCTCGATCGTGAAGGCGACCTCGCGTCGGCCGGGCTCGAGGATCGTCTCGCGCAGCGTCAACGCGTGGCCGCCCTCGCTCATCTGGAGCCCGCCGGCCAGCGCGGCGCCGTGGTCGTGACCGCCCTCGTCGGTGGTGCTGTCGTCCGTAGCCGCGTGGCCGTGGTCCCCACCCGAGGCGGACGCGAGGTCCTCGTCCGGGCCGACCCAGCGGCCGAGGCCGAGACTCGCGACGAGCACGAGGGCGAGCACGGCGAGGAACCCGAGCACGCGGGTGGGAGTGCGCATCAGGCGAGCTCGTAGCCGGCTTCCGCGACCGCCGCGGCGACGGCGTCCCGCTGGAGCGGCTCGGTGCTGGTGACGACGACCTCGCCGGTGGCGTGGTCGGCGGTGACGGACTCGACGCCGGCGATCTCGCCGACCTCCTCGCGGACCGAGGCCTCGCAGTGGCCGCAGGTCATGCCGGAGACGGTCCAGGTGGTGGTGGTGCTCATGAGGTCCTCCTAGGGGTGGGGTCGGTCAGCTCTTGACCAGGCGGGTGATGGCGGCCATGGCCTCGGCCACCTTGGCCCGGCCCTCCTCGTCGCCGGCCCGGGCCGCGTCGACGACGCAGTGGTGCATGTGCTCGTCGAGCAGCGCGAGCGAGACGGCTTCGAGGGCCTTCGTCATGGCGGAGACCTGGGTGAGGATGTCGATGCAGTACTGCTCCTCCTCGACCATCCGCTGCAGGCCGCGAGCCTGCCCCTCGATGCGGCGCAGCCGCTTGAGGTGGTCGTCCTTGCGCGCGAGGTACCCGTGCTGGTGGCCGTGCTCCGCGCCACGGCCGTCCGTCTGCGTCCCGGTCATGTGCTCAACGGTACCCCCTGGGGGTATGTCCTTCAAGCCGCGAGGTCGCAGGTGAGGCACCAGACAAAGCAACGAGCCCGCCGGCTGCTGCCGGCGGGCTCGTGGGTTGCGTGGTGGTGCGTGGTGGCGGCTCAGCCGTCCTCGCGGGGGCTGGGGACGACGCCGAGGATGCGGTCGATCTCCTCGGCCTCGAGGTGCTCGTCGGACTCGCTGGCCGCGATGATCAGGTTGGTGGTGAGCTCCACCTCGCCCAGCAGGTCGGCGTCCTCCAGCGTCACGTCGAACTGGTCGTGCACAGGGGCCTCCTCCAGCTGACGCGTCGGGTGCGGGTTCTCGTTCATCCGCCGGAACATTCCCCTCCGACTCTACGGGCAAACCTCTCGGACCGAAGTGGCCCGTTGTGATGGTTGGCGCCCCGCCCGTCTGGGCCCCCACGAACGGCACGAGGCCCCACCCGGTACGGGTGGGGCCTCGCGCGGAGACAGTGACAGGTGCTGCCAGGTCTCCTCTGGAGTGCTCGAGTCAGACTCGAGAGCTCAGACGGGGCGAACGTTCTCCGCCTGCGGGCCCTTCGGGCCCTGGGTGACGTCGAACTCGACCTTCTGGTTCTCGTCCAGGGACTTGTAGCCCTGGGTCTGAATCGCCGAGTAGTGCACGAAGACGTCGTCGCCGCCGTCCTCCTGCGCGATGAAGCCGAAGCCCTTCTCAGCGTTGAACCACTTCACGGTGCCCTGAGCCATTGTGCTCAATCCTCTTTCGTCGGGGCGAGAGCCGCCACCTCGGCGACCCGCACCAGATGCGGTGACACGTCGCTCCGACCCGTGATTGGAACACCACAAACCAGAAACGCCGTTGGATCACAAACTCCGCGGGCGTCAGACCAGCTGGAACTTGCACCTGTTGCAGACACGACAGTACCAAGCCTTGGCCCAGGACAAACCTTCCGCGGCCGCTTTTGTGGACCACGAACGTGAAGGTTGCGTGGCGGACACGTAACACGAGGGCAACCGCGGGCCGCACGCGTCGCCGTCGACCCCCGGCGGACGCAGACGTGGACGAGCCATGGACGTCGCTTTACCGCGCCGTTACCCCGCCAGTGCGAGCATGGGAGAGCACCGCGGAAGCGGTCGAGGCGATCTGGGGGGATCATGAAGGTTGTTGCCGTCTACACCACGCTGCTCGTCCGCGACGGGGCCGACGAGCAGGAGGTGCGGGACCTCGTCGACGAGGCCGGCCTCCTGATTCGCGCCAGCAGCGTCCTGGCAGACGACGACGACGCGTACTCCTCGAGCACCGTCATCCACTCGCTGCCGGAGTACCTGGCCGCGACCGCCTGAGGGACGGCGGCCCGCCGGCCCGGTCACCCGGCCGCGCCCTCCTGGACCTCGTCGTCCACCTCGATGTCGAAGTCGACCCGTTCACCATCGACCTCGGTCACCGTCACCGTCAGTCCGACCTCGTCGGCCCCGGCCGTGAGGGTGCACCGCATGGTCTCGCCGACTCCGCCCGCAAGGTCTCGGGGCAGTCCACCTCGTCAGGGGCGACGCCGACCGTCTCCTCCAGCTGGGCCGAGACCTCTTCCTCGAGGGCGCCCTCCTCCACGCTGGCGGACGACGAGCAGCCGGCCAGTCCGAGGGTGGCGACCAGGGGCAGGGCCAGGAGCGTCCTCATCACGCCGACATCATGGCGCACCTCGACCCGGTGGCACTCCAGTCGAGGCGTACGCTGCTCCGACGCGGGAGCCGCCCGGGTGTCCTCCGGCGCCAGTCGACGACCCGGCTCCGCACGGGCCTCTAGCTCAATGGGCAGAGCAGGAGACTTTTAATCTCTTGGTTGTGGGTTCGAGTCCCACGGGGCCCACCCCGGCACCCGGCGGCACCCGCGGCACCGCGAGGGGCCGGCGGTCACTCCTGGGCGTCGCTGCGCGGATGCCCCTCCTCGCCGCTCTTGGCGGACTCGTCGGGGAAGGTCTCGCCGGTGGGGTGCCCGCCACCCGGGGAACCCTGTGCCGGGTCGTACTGACCGGCCGCTGCGGGACCGTCGGTGGTCGAGGACTGCTGGGCCTGCTCGGCGTCGTCGTCGAGGTGCCCGGTCTGCTTCGTCTCGTCGGTCATGGTCCGCCGGTACCCGACACGTCGCCCGGCACGCACGAGACGCTCACGAGCCGCTCATGAGCGCGACACGCCCGGTTCACCCCGTGCCGCCACGGTTCGACCATGCGCGTCGCGATCGTGACCGAGTCCTTCCTGCCGCAGGTGAACGGTGTGGCCAACACCGTCCGCCACGTCGTCGACCGGCTCGCCGCCACCGGGCACGAGCCGCTCGTCGTCGCACCCGGCCCCGGCCCCACGTCGTACGGCGGGGCCGAGGTGGTCCGCGTGCGGTCGGTGGCCCTGCCCGGCTACAAGTCGTTCCCGCTCGGCCTGCCGGACCGCGCCGTCCAGCAGGCGCTCGAGCGCTTCGGGCCCGACATCGTCCACCTGGCCTCGCCGATCATGCTCGGCGCGGTCGGTCTCCGGGCCGCCCGGCGGCTCGACGTGCCGACGGTGGCGGTCTACCAGACCGACGTGGCCGGCTTCGCCAAGCAGTACGGTGCCGGCGCCGAGGCCGTCGTCGGGCGGGGCGTCGGCCGCGGGATCGACCGCTGGGTCGCCCACCTGCACCGGCGCGCGGACCGGAACCTCGTGCCGTCGCGGTCCTCCTGGGAGCAGCTCGCCTCCCTCGACGTCCCGGAGCTCCACCTGTGGCGCCGCGGCGTCGCGCTCGACCTCTTCGACCCCGGTCACCGCGACGAGGAGCAGCGCCGGACCTGGACCGGCGGCGACGGCCGCACGGTGGTCGGGTACGTCGGCCGCCTCGCCCAGGAGAAGCAGGTACGCCGCCTCCTCGAGCTCGACGGTCTCCGCGACGTCCACCTGGTCGTCATCGGCGACGGCCCGGAGCGCGAGTGGCTGCAGGACCGGCTCCCCCACGCGACCTTCACCGGCATGCTGCGCGGCGCCGAGCTCGCGCGGGCGTTCGCCGGCCTCGACGTCTTCGTCCACACCGGCGAGGCGGAGACGTTCTGCCAGACCGTCCAGGAGGCCCAGGCCAGCGGCGTCGCCGTCGTCGCCCCCGCCGCGGGCGGCCCGCTCGACCTCGTCGACCACGGCCGCACCGGCTGCCTCTACGACGTCGCCGATCCCGCAGCCCTGCGGGCGACGGTCGAGGGGCTGGTGGCCGACCCGGTCGGCCGGGTGCGGATGGCACGCGCCGGCCGGCGAGCAGTCGCCGGCCGGTCCTGGGCCACGGTGGTCGACGAGCTGGTCGGCCACTACGACGCCGTCCTCGGCGCCGCGCCGGCGCGGGTCGCGGCCTGAGGTGCGCGTCGCACAGCTGGCCAACTTCGTCGGCCCCACCTCGGGCGGGATGAAGACGGCGCTCGACGCGCTGGGGCGCGGGTACGTCGACGCGGGCGTCGCGCGCCTGCTGGTCGTCCCCGGCCCCGAGGACCGGCACCTCGAGACCGACCAGGGCGACGTCGTGCAGCTGCGCGCGCCGCGGGTCGGCGGGGGCTACCGGTTGATCGTCGAGCCGTGGCGGGTCACCGACCTGCTCCGGCACTTCGCGCCGACCTCGCTCGAGGTCTCCGACAAGTCGACGCTGCTCCCGGTCACCGGGTGGGCCCGTCGGGCCGGCGTCGCCTCGCTGCTGCTCTCCCACGAGCGGCTCGACGCGATGCTCTCGCTGCGCACCGGCCTGCCGGTGCAGGTGACGCCGCTCAACCGGGCGCTGGTACGCCGCTACGACCGGGTCGTGGTGACCTCGCGGTACGCCGAGGCGGAGTTCAGCGCGCTGGCCGGCCCGGCGGCGACGCCGCTGCACCGGGTGCCGCTCGGGGTGGACCTCGAGACGTTCCGCCCGGCGGTCGAGGCAGCGGAGCGCGGTGGGCCTCCCGGCGGCGCCGCCGGCGGCCCGCTGCGGCTGGTCCACGCCGGCCGGCTGTCGCGGGAGAAGAGCCCGCACCTGGCCGTCGCGACCGCGATGGCGCTGCACCGGCGCGGCGTACCGCTGCAGATGGACGTGTACGGCGACGGGCCGCACCGCGACGAGCTCGAGGCCCTGGCGGCGGGCGGGCCGGTGACCTTCCACGGCCACGTCGCCGGCCGGGACCGGCTCGCCGCGCGCCTGGCGCAGGCGGACGTGTCGCTGTCGGTGTGCCCGGGCGAGACGTTCGGCCTCTCGGTGCTGGAGGCGCTGGCCTGCGGCACGCCGGTGGTCACCGCCGACGAGGGTGGCGCCCGCGAGCTGGTCGACGACCGGTCCGGAGGGTGGGCACCGGCGGATGCCGAGTCGCTGGCCGACGCCGTCCTCCGCGTGGCCGCCCGCGACCCCCGGCAGCGGCGGGTGGCGGCACGTCGCCGGGCCGAGCAGTACCCGTGGTCACGGACCGTCGAGGCGATGCTCGACCTGCACGACCTCAGCCGCCGACCGGCTGGCGTAGCGGGGCTGCGACCGCTCGCCGGTGGGCGACGACCTGCGTGAGGGCCACGCCCACCACCAGCACCACGGCGACCGCGATGTCGGTGCCGCGCGCCCGCAGCGTGGAGTCCAGCGGCGCCACCAGGCCGGTCAGCCCGACGACCCCGACCAGCGTCGCGTCGGCCCGCGGGCCGAGCCGGACGGCCGCGAGGAACGGCAGCGCCCACAGGGCGTACCAGTGGTGCACCACCGGTCCGAGGACGACCAGCACCAGGGCGACCAGCCCCGTCGTCCACACCGCAGCCGAGGGCACACCGGTCGGCGCGCGGAGCGCCATCCAGGCGGCGAACGCCAGCGCGGCCAGCGTCCCCAGCAGCCGGACGACGTCGACCGGGTAGGGACCCGGCAGGTCGGCGACCTGCTGCACCCAGGAGAGCAGCTGGCCGAGCTGGGTGGTGATCGACAGGGGCGTGCGCGCGACGCCCGGCACGCCGAGCGCGTGGACCCACCCGACGCCGAGCCCGCTGGCCACCCCGGTGGCGACCAGGACGCCCACCGAGACCGCCGCGACGAGCACCAGGCGGCGCACCCGGTCGGCCCGGGAGGCCACCAGCGGCAGCGAGACCAGGGCCACCGCGATGCAGACCAGGCCACCGGGCAGCTTGACCGCCGCCGCGAGCCCCCCGAGGGACGCCGCCAGCACCCAGCGCTGCTCGATCGCCACGACCAGCGCCATCGCCATCAACCCCACCATGAGCAGGTCGTTGTGGAGCCCCGCGACGCCGTGCGCCAGCATCAGCGGCCCGGGGAGCACCAGCGCAGCGGCGTACACCCGGTCGCGCCCGCACGCGTCCGCGAGCCGCGGCACGGCGTGCGCCAGGAGGACCAGGCCGGCCACTGCGAGCAGGCGGTGCGCGACGACGAGCTCCCAGGGGTCGTGCGTCAGGCCGGCCGCGAGCGCGCCCCACATGAGGGGGATCGGGCCGTACGGCGCGGTGGTGTCCATCCACAGCGGGTCGACGGCCTCGACGATCGGCCCGCCCAGGATCGAGGGCCCGGTCTCGTACGGCGAGTAGCCCAGCCGCGTCATGACGCCCTGCGCGGCGTAGCTCCAGCCGTCGCGGCTGAACATCGCCGGCGCGACGAGCAGCGGGGCGGCCCACCACGCCGTCGCCCGGTTGACCAGCACGAGGTCGCCCGCGCCCCGGCGGACGACCCGGAGCAGCTCCAGCCAGGCCATGCCGAGCAGGCCCAGGCCGAGGATCACCACCGCCAGGCCGACGAGCCGACCTGGCGTGTCGTGCCGCAGCGGAAGGGCGTCGAGGTCGTTCGACGGTGGCAGGACGGAGACCACCAGGCCACCGAGGAGCACGAGGACGGACCCGAGAAGCCCACGAGCGATCACGGGCGCAGGCTAGGCGCGCTGCGGGGGCACTTCAGCGACGCCGCCGTGAACGCGACGGGAACCCTCGGGGCCGGTCACCGGGTCGTCACCTCCACGCCACCTCCGGGTCATCCGGACCGGGTCAGGTGTGGCCCGTGGGTCGTGGATGGTGGGTCGGAGGAGCAACGGTCACGGGTGCGCTGCTGGGCGGTGCGGTCGGTGCCCGGGAGCTGCTCGCCGCCCAGGCACGAGCGGCGCGGGCCGTGGTCGGCAAGCCGCTCGGCGAGGACGCCCACCGGGCCGACCGGGTCTGGAAGAAGTCCTACGGCGACCCGATCGACCTCCTGGTGCTCGGCGACTCGATCGCGGCCGGCCTCGGCGCCGACGGGCCGAAGGGCACGTTCGGCGCCCAGCTCGCCCGACGGCTGGCCCCGAAGGCGCGGCGCTCGGTGCGCCTGCACACCGCGGCGGTGGTCGGGGCGGAGTCCTCGATGCTGCGCGCCCAGCTCGCGGGCCTGCCGGCGGGCTACCGGCCCGACGTGGCGGTGATCGTGGTCGGCGGGAACGACGTGACGCACCGGGTCAAGGTGGCCGACTCCTGCCAGCACCTGGCCGAGGCGATCCTCGCCCTGCGCGAGCTCGACGTTCCCGTCGTCGTCGGCACCTGCCCCGACCTCGGTGCACTGACGGTGCTGCAGCAGCCGCTGCGCACGCTGGCGCGGGTCGCGTCGCGGCAGCTCGCCTCGGCCCAGCGCGACGTCGCCGTCCGCCACGGGGCGCTCGCCGTCTCGCTCGCCGACGTGGTCGGTCCCTTCTTCGTGACCCGGCCCGACGAGATGTTCGCCGCCGACCGCTTCCACCCCTCGACCGCGGGCTACAAGCGCACCGCCAAGGCCGTCCTGCCGAGCGTGCTCGCGGCCCTCTCGCTGACCGAGGAGCTGCCGCACGGTCACCACCCGCCGCTCAGCACGGGCGCGACGGCGGTGGTCGTGCCGACGAAGTCACGCGACGACCGTCCGGAGGGACCGCTCCACGCGTAGTTTGGACCCATGCCGGACCACACGGACCCGGGTTCCGACCTCTTCGACCGCTGGCTGACGCACCACGCGCAGACCGCCGGCGACCGACCCGCGCCCCAGGCGCCCGGCGGTGCCGAGGAGCGCGCGCAGGACGACGAGCTCCCGGCCGGGTCGCCCGCCGAGTCCGAGACCAGCCAGTCCGGGACCAGCAAGTCCGGGGCCAGCGAGGCTGTCGAGGCCGCGGCGGAGCCGCCTGCCGAGCCGACCCCCGAGCCGCCTACCGAGCCGACCCCCGAGCCGGCACCCGAGCCCACTCCAGAGCCCACCCCAGAGCCCACCGCAGCCGAGGACGCCGGGGACTCGGCCACCGACCCGCTGTTCGACGCCACCTTCGTGCCCGACCCGGTCGCTCCCGCCCCGCTCTTCGAGACCACCTCGGCCGACGGCCAGCCGCTGCCGGACTTCGAGCCGGTCATCATCCCCTCCGCGCGCCGACCGAAGCCGGAGCCGCGGTTCGGCCGGCGCCGCGGCCGCCGGGGGCAGTCCAGGGAGGACGCGCCGCCCGCGGAGCTCTCGCCCGACGAGGCGACGGCCGACGACGCCGCGGCCCGGGCACGGGAGGTCGAGGACGACGCCGCTCGCGAGGCGGCCCAGGAGCTCGACGCGGAGGCGCGCCGGCGCGCCGAGGAGGCACGGCTCGAGGCGGAGGCCCGGATCGCCGCCCAGGTCGAGG
>NZ_JBNCOG010000049.1:0-20836 GCF_051280745.1 Nocardioides ureilyticus
ATGGCCAGGTAGTTCTGTGCAGCTGCCACGGCGGCTTCGCCTTTCGATGGTCGGTCGGTGTGCTGTGCGGGGTGGTCCGGTGTGCCCGGCATGTCCGTGACGACGCGGCTTCGGCGTGTCCCACAACTCTGACCCTCAGGTGGAGGGTTATAGTTATGTCAACCTCGTCGTGCCGACGACAGTAGGTCCCGTGCCGCCGGGGATCGGGGAGGACACGCCGGTCCGTGTGCGCGTGTCGTGGCTCCTGCGCCTGCCAGCCGGATCGTGGCCCACGGTTCGAGCGCGCGTCTCCGAGGCTCCTGCGCTCGGCCCGGCGTCAGGAGTCGCCGCAGAGCCGCGGCTGGGTGCAGACCGTGGGCTGGCCGGGGACGGAGACGTCGTAGATCGGGGCGCGCTGCACGTCGATGAGCGTGGCGAGGACGGCGGCCTTCTGCGCGGAGTCGTCGGCACTCCCCCAGCGCACCGTGCGCCCGTCGCCCAGCACGAGCGAGACGCGGTCGACGGTCGCCACCGCCACGTGGTCGACCCGCGCGGCGAGCCCGGCCGGCAGCGCCGCGACCACCGCCGCCGCCTCGACGAGCGCCTCGTCGGCCACGTCCGGCTCGACCTCCACCCGCGGCAGGCCGGCGGGTGCCTCGCGGAACCGGTCGAACACGACGCCCTCCGCGTCGAGGCCGCGCAGCTGGCCGCCGATCGACACCACGGCCACGGGCGTGCGCTCCTCGACCTCGACCAGCACCGCGTCCGGCCACTGCCGGGAGACGTCGACGCTCCGGACGGCGGCGAGGGTGCCGACGCGGTCCTCGACCGCCCGGAGGTCCAGCGTCGCGAGCGGCTCGCCCTCCGGCACCGCCGCCGCGGACCGGACCTCGTCGGCGCGGGCGCCCTCGACCCCCCGCACCTCGACGCCGTCCACCGTGAGGTGGTCGGAGAAGAGCAGGAGCCAGGTGGCCGCCCCGGCGAGCACGGACAGCAGCAGGAGCACCAGCAGCCCCCGCCACGCGTGCCGCCTGCGCGCCCACTGCCGGCGCGCGAAGCGCCGGCGCGTCCGCAGGACCCGGGCGTCCGGGTCAGCCACCGCCGCCCCCCGGCTCCAGCAGACCGAGCAGCCGTGGGCCCACGGAGGTGATGGTCCCTGCGCCGAGGGTCAGGACCAGGTCGCCCGCCCGGGCCCGCCGGGCGAGCTCCGGCGCCACGTCCTCGAGCTGCGGCACGAGGGCGACCCGGTCCGCGGGCAGCGGGACCGCGTCGGCCACCAGCGCACCTGTGACGGCCGGGTCGGGCTCCTCGCGCGCCAGGTAGACGTCGGTGACGACGACCTCGTCGGCCGCGCCCAACGCCTCTCCCATCGCCACGCCGAAGATGCGGGTCCGCGAGACGAGGTGCGGCTGGAACGCCACGACCAGGCGTCCGGCCCCCGCGACCGCGCGGGCGGCCTGCAGGTCGCCGACGATCTCCGAGGGGTGGTGGGCGTAGCTGTCGTACACGCGGACGCCGGCAGCCTCGCCCTTGCGCTCCATCCGACGCTTCGTGCCGGTGTAGGCGGCGAGCCCGCGCACCAGTGCCTCGCGGTCGTGCCCCAGCGCCTCCCCCGCGGCGAGCGCGGCCAGTGCGTCGGCGAGGTAGTGGTCCCCCGGCGACCAGAGCGTCACCCCGGCCAGCGCGTCGGGGCCCAGGTCGGCACCGGCGCCCGCCCGGGTCGAGACGGTCACGACGCGGCGCCCGAGCGCCCGGTGCCGCTCGGCCAGGGCGGCGGCCCCGGGGTCGTCGACGCAGCAGACCAGGAAGCCGGCAGGGTCGACCGTGTCGGCGAACTCGTCGAACGCCGCGGCGTACGCCTCCGGCGTGCCCCACTGGTCGAGGTGGTCGGCGTCGACGTTGGTGACGATGGCGGCGTGCGGTGAGTAGTGGAGGAAGGCGCCGTCGCTCTCGTCGGCCTCGGCCACGAAGAGGTCGCCTGCACCCTCCGCGGCGTTCACCCCCGTCGCGGCCAGGTCGCCCCCGATGGCGTACGTCGGGTCGGCGCCGGCCGCCTGGAGGGCCGTCGTGAGCAGCGAGGTCGTGGTCGTCTTGCCGTGGGTGCCGGCCACCGCCACCACCCGCCGGCCGGCCATCACCGCCGCCAGGGCGGCGGACCGCGGCAGCACCCGGATGCCGAGGCGGACCGCCTCGACGTACTCGGGGTTGTCCTCGCGCACGGCGGTGGAGACCACGACCGTGTCCGCGTCGCCGACCTGGTCGGCCGCGTGGCCGAGGTGGACGGTCGCTCCCGCCTCGCGCAACGCCGTCAGCGTCGGCGAGTCGACCCCGTCGCTGCCGCTCACGGGGATGCCGCGCGCCAGCATGATCCGGGCGATGCCGGAGAGGCCGGCGCCGCCGATGCCGACGAAGTGGACGCGGCCGAGCCGGTCCGCGGGGAGGACCTCCTCGGGGACCGGCAGCCTCACGCGCCGCCCCCGGCCTCGAGGACGATCCGGGCCAGCCGGTCGTCGGCGTCGCGCGGGATCAGGTCGGCAGCCGCGGCGCCCATCGCGGCGAGCCGCTCGGCGTCGCAGGCGAGGGCCGGCACGGTGGCCGCCACCCACTCCGGGGTGAACGCTGCGTCGGAGACGAGGAGCGCCCCGCCCGCGTCGACCACCGGGCGGGCGTTGTGCTCCTGCTCGCCGTTGCCGATCGGCAGCGGGACGAAGACCGCGGGGACGCCGGTGGCGGCGGCCTCCGTGACGCTGGAGGCACCGGCCCGGCACACCATGAGGTCGGCAGCGGCGAGCGCGAGGTCCATCCGGTCGACGAAGTCGACGACGACGTACGGCGCGCCGGTCGGGGCGGGCGCGGCCTCGCCCTTCGGCCCGACGACGTGGAGCACCTGCACGCCGGCCGCGCCCAGCGCCTCGGCAGCGCCGGACACCGACTGGTTGAGCCGGCGGGCGCCCTGGGACCCGCCGGTCACGACGAGGGTCGGGCGGTCGGGGTCCAGCCCGAAGAACCGCCGCGCCTCGGCCCGCACCGCGGCGCGGTCGAGGGTGGAGATCATCCGCCGGATGGGCAGCCCGACGTGCTCGGCCCGCGGCAGCGGGGTGTCGGGGAAGGAGACCGCGACCCGCGTGGCGACCCGGGCGCCCGCCTTGTTGGCGAGGCCGGGCAGGGCGTTCTGCTCGTGCACGACCACCGGCAGGCCGCGGCGGCGCGCCGCCAGGTAGGCCGGCATGGAGACGTAGCCGCCGTACCCGACGACCACGTCCGGGCGGACCCGGTCGAGGACCGCGGCGGTCTCCCGCACCGCGCGCCGCAGGCGCACCGGCACCTTGACCAGGTCGGCGCCGGGCTTGCGGGGCAGCGGCACCGGCGAGATCAGCTCGAGCGGGTAGCCGGCCTCCGGCACCACCCGGTTCTCCAGGCCGCGCGGCGTGCCGAGGCAGGTCACCTCGACGCCGGGATCGAGCCGCCGGAGGGCGTCGGCGGTCGCGAGCAGGGGCGAGGTGTGGCCGGCGGTTCCGCCGCCGGCGAGGAGGACGCGCATCGGGGCCAGCCTACGAGCGGACGCGGTCGCGCCTGCGGTGGGCCAGCGCGCGTGCCGCCTCCGGCTCCCGACGCGCGAAGCCGATGAGGAGACCCAGCGCGACCAGCGAGGGCAGCAGCGCCGAGCCGCCGTAGGAGACGAGCGGCAGCGGGATGCCGATGACCGGCAGGAGGGCGAGCACCATGCCGACGTTGATGATCATCTGGCCCATCAGCCACACGACGATGCCGAACGTACAGTACCGCACGAACGGGTCGACGGTCTCGCGCGCCACCCGCAGCGCGGCGTAGGCGATGGTGAGGAAGAGCCCGACGACGAGCAGCGTGCCGACGAGGCCGAGCTCCTCCCCCAGGACCGCGAAGATGAAGTCGGTGTGCGCCTCCGGGAGGTCGCCCCACTTCTGCTGGCTCGCGCCGATCCCCTGGCCGAAGACGCCGCCGGTCGAGAGCGCGTAGAGGCCGTGGGCCGGCTGCCAGCCCGCGTCGTGGTAGTCCTGGAAGGGGTCCACGAAGTTCGTCAGCCGCGCCACCCGCTCCTGCTCCATGGTCGCCAGGCCCAACGCCGCCACGCTGACCACCGAGATGCAGAACCAGAACATCTTGGCCGGCGCGCCGGCGACCCACAGCATGCCCAGCAGGATGGCGAAGAAGACCAGGGCCGTGCCGAGGTCGCGGCCGGCCACGACGAGCCCCGTCGCGAGGAGCAGGCCCGGGACCACCGGCACCACCATCTGGTGGAGGCTGCCCAGCCGCCGCTCCTTGTTGGCGTAGATGTGCGCCGCCCAGATGACCAGGGCGAGCTTGGCGATCTCGGAGGGCTGGATCTGCACCGGGCCGACCGCGAGCCAGTTCTGGTTGCCGGCGACCTCGACGCCGATGAAGGCGGTGGCCAGGAGCAGCCCGAGGGAGATCGCGTAGCCGGGGTAGGCCAGCCGGCGGACCCAGCGGTGCGGCATCCGGCTGGCGATCCAGGCGGCGGGGAGGCCGAGGGCCACCCACACCAACTGGCGGGTCACGACGGCGTAGGAGCTGCCGTGCTCGCGGTAGGAGTACACGCTGGAGGCGCTGAGCACCATGATCAGCCCGATCGTCAGCAGCAGTGCCGACGCCCCGAGCAGCAGGTAGTACGCGGCGAGCGGCCGGTCGAGGGCCTCCCGGGCGGTCGCCAGCCACGAGAACCTCGCGGCCGGGGCCGGGGGAGCCGGCTCCTGCGCCGTGGGCGGCTCGATCGTGGTGCTCACGGCTCGCCCTCCCTCGCTCAGTCCCGGCCGGTCCACTCCCGCACGGCGGCCGCGAACTGCTCTCCACGGTCGGCGTAGCTGGCGAACAGGTCCATGG
Source organism: Nocardioides ureilyticus (assembly GCF_051280745.1). Classification (NCBI taxonomy): domain Bacteria; kingdom Bacillati; phylum Actinomycetota; class Actinomycetes; order Propionibacteriales; family Nocardioidaceae; genus Nocardioides; species Nocardioides ureilyticus. Next base: position 4,858 of record NZ_JBNCOG010000049.1, read on the forward strand.
AGGCACATCCGGGGGCCAGCAGGACCGTGTCGCCGGGTCGGGCCAACCGGGCCGAGGCCTCCACGACGCGCTCCATGGGACGCTGCTCGTGCTCAGTCTCGCCGCCGCCCACGTCGATCACCGGCACATCCGGGGCGTGTCGCGCGAGCGCCTCGGCGATGACTCCCCGGTCGCGGCCGAGCAGGACGACGCCGCGCAGGCGGTCGCGCACGCCGCTGACCAGGTCGTCGAAGCGGGCACCCTTGGCCAGGCCTCCGGCCACCCAGACCACGTGCTCGTAGGCCCGCAGCGAGGACTGGGCCGCGTGCGGGTTGGTGGCCTTCGAGTCGTCGACCCAGCGCACGCCCGAGTGCTCGGCCACCAACTCGATGCGGTGCCCGTCGGGGCGGAAGCCGCGGAGGCCGTCGCGGACCGCCTGCTGGGAGACGCCGTGGGCGCGGGCGAGGGCCGCGGCGGCGAGCGCGTTCGCGACCACGTGCGGCGCCGGGGCGGGCAGGTCCGCGACGGTGCACAGCTCGGCGGCGCTGGTGCCGCGCTGCTCGATGAAGGCGCGGTCGACCAGGATGTCCTCGACGACGCCGAGCTGCCCCACACCGGGCATGCCCAGGGTGAAGCCGATCGCCCGGGCGCCCTCCTGCACGTCGGCCTCGCGGACGAGCCGCTCGGTCTCGGCGTCGGCGACGTTGTAGACGCACGCGCGCTCGACGTTCTCGTAGACGCGGCCCTTGTCGGCGGCGTAGTCGCGCATCGCGGTGGGGCCGGCGTACCAGTCGAGGTGGTCCTCGGCGACGTTGAGCACCGCGGCCGACTCGGCGGCCATCGAGCGGGTGTAGTGGAGCTGGAAGCTGGAGAGCTCGACGGCGAGCACGTCGTACGGCGTGGGGTCCATCACCGCCTCCACCAGCGGCAGCCCGACGTTGCCGGCCGCGACGCTGCGCAGCCCGGCGGCGCGCAGGATCGCCTGGAGCATCTGCACCGTCGTGGTCTTGCCGTTGGTGCCGGTCACGCACAGCCAGGGACTCGCGTGCTCCGGGTCGCGGAGCCGCCAGGCCAGCTCGACCTCCCCCCAGACGGGTACGCCGCGTGCCCGGGCCTGCCGGAGCAGCGGCGCGTCGGGGCGCCAGCCGGGGCTGGTCACCAGCACGTCGACGTCCTCGGGGAGGGTGGCGGTGGCCCCCTCCCCCAGCCGGATGTCGGCGCCGAGGACGCCGAGCAGCTCGGCCTGCTCCTCCTTGCCGTCGGCCGACTCGTCGAGCGCCGTCACCGCCGCGCCGAGGTGGAGCAGGTTGTCGGCGGCCGCGAAGCCCGAGACGCCGAAGCCGGCGACGACGGCGCGCACGCCGTCCCAGGGGTCTCGGCGCCCGAGGCGGTCGAGGTCCACGCCGGCGCTCACAGCCGCGCGACCCACTCGGCGTAGAAGATGCCCAGGCCGGCGGCGACGCAGAGCCCGGTGATGATCCAGAACCGGATGACGACCGTGACCTGCTCCCACCCGAGCATCTCGAAGTGGTGGTGCAGCGGCGCCATCCGGAAGATCCGCTTGCCCTTGCTCAGCTTGAAGAAGCCCACCTGGAGCATCACCGAGAGCGTCTCGACGAGGAACAACCCGCCGAGGATGACGAGGAGCAGCTCGGTGCGGGTCAGCACCGCCAGGCCGGCGAGCGCCGCGCCCAGCGAGAGCGAGCCGGTGTCGCCCATGAAGATCTGGGCGGGCGAGGCGTTCCACCACAGGAAGCCGAAGCAGGCGCCGGTGATTGCGGCGGCGATGACCGCGAGGTCCAGCGGGTCGCGGACGTTGTAGCAGAGCGGGGTCGCCTGGTCGCCGCAGAACTGGTTGTTCTGCCAGATGTTCACCAGCATGTAGGCGCCGAAGACCATGACGCAGGCGCCGGTGGCGAGGCCGTCGAGGCCGTCGGTGAGGTTCACCGCGTTGCTGGTGGCGGTGATGATCAGCCAGATGAGCAGCACCGCGAGCACGACGGGCAGGGCCAGCCACTCGATCTCCCGGAGGAAGGAGATCTTCTCCGAGGCCGGCGTCCGACCGTTCTCGTCGGCCAGCCACGGCGAGAGGCTCAGCGCGCCGAACGACACGGCGATGATCGTCTGGCCGACCATCTTCGCCTTGCTGCGCAGGCCGAGGCTGCGCTGCTTGGAGATCTTGATGAAGTCGTCGAGGAACCCGACCAGCCCCATGCCGACGAAGAGGAAGAGCAGCAGCACCGCCGAGGCGGTCGGCCGGTCCCAGGTGATGAGCTTCGCGGCGAGGTAGCCGATGACCGTGGCCAGGATGATGACCACGCCGCCCATGGTGGGGGTGCCCCGCTTGGTGTGGTGGCTGGTCGGCCCGTCGTCACGGATCTCCTGGCCGTAGCCGAGCTTGGTGAACTGCCGGATGGCGACCCGGGTGCCGAGCAGGGAGATGAGCAGGGCCAGCCCACCCCCGAGCAGTACGGCTCTCACGTGCTTGCCTCCAGAAGTCCCTCCGCGACGACCTCGAGCGCGACACCGCGGGAGGCCTTGACGAGGACGGCGTCCCCGGCCGCAGCATTCTTCCGCACCCAGGAGAGCGCTTCGTCACGCCCCGCCGTGAGGATCGCCTCACCGGTCCACCCGGGGACCTCCCGGGCGCCGGTCACGAACCCCGCCGCGGGCTCGCCGACGGCGACGACGACGTCGACCCCCGCCTCCGCGGCGGCGCGACCGACGGCCACGTGGTCCTCGTGCGCGGTGGGGCCCAGCTCGCGCATCTCGCCCAGCACCGCGACGGTACGCCGGGCGCCGCGCCGCCCGATCGCGGCGAGCGCCTCGAGGGCCGCGCGGACCGAGGCCGGGTTGGCGTTGTAGGCGTCGTTGACCACGACCAGCCCGTCGGCCCGCTCGTGCACCTCCATCCGCCACCGTGAGCCGGGCTCGGCGGTGCCGAGCGCCTCCGCAGCGGCCTCCGGGTCGACCCCCGCGGCGAGCGCCATGGCGGCGGCCGCGGTCGCGTTCGCCACCTGGTGCGCGCCGACCTGGCGCAGCGTGACCGGGTGCCAGGCGCCTCCGACCCCGAGCTCGAAGCTCGGGCGGCCGAGGTCGTCCAGCTCGAGGCGGCGCCACGCGACGTCGCCCCGCTCGCCGAAGGAGAGCACCCGGCCCGCGGTGCGGCCGGCCATGGCCGCCACCAGCGGGTCGTCGGCGTTGAGCACCGCCGTGCCTCCCTCGGGCAGTGCCTCGACGATCTCGCCCTTGGCCCGGGCGATCGCCTCCCGGCTGCCGAACTCGCCCAGGTGGGCGGTGCCGACGTTGAGCACACCGGCGACGACCGGTGGCGCGACCCGGCACAGGTAGCCGATGTGCCCGATGCCGCGCGCACCCATCTCGACGACCAGGTGGGTGGTGTCGGCGGTGGCGCGGAGCACCGTCAGCGGCACGCCGAGCTCGTTGTTGAGGTTGCCCTGGGTGGCGACGGTGCTGGCCGGGAGCCCGCTGCCCGCGGCGGTGCCGAGGACGTGGGCGAGGTAGTCCTTCGTCCCGGTCTTGCCCTGGGACCCGGTCAGCGCCAGCACGGCCGCGCCGGTGCGGTCGAGCACGTGGCGTGCCAACCGGCCCAGCGCGGCGACGGGGTCGTCGACCACCACGGTCGGGCGCCCGGTCGGGCGGCTGCCGAGGACGGCGTGGGCGTGGTCGGCGTACGCGTGGCCGTCGACGCGCTCCCCGGCGATGGCCACGAAGAGCCCGCCGACGACGGGCGCCCGGCTGTCGACGTACGCCGGACCGGTCACCTGCACGGTGCCGTCACCGTGGACGACGCCGCCCACGGCCGCGGTCACCTCGTCGAGGGTCATCGGGATCACCGTCGCACCGCCTCCAGCTCCTCGCGGACGACCTGCCGGTCGTCGAACGGGTGGACCACTCCGGCCACCTCCTGACCCGTCTCGTGCCCCTTCCCGGCCACGAGCACCACATCCCCCGGCGCCGCCATCGCCAGCGCCTCGCGGATCGCCGCGCGGCGGTCCCCCACCTCCAGCACCTGTGCGCCACCGGTCGCGCCCGCCAGGACGGCGGCGCGGATGGCCGCAGGGTCCTCGCTGCGCGGGTTGTCGTCGGTCACCACGACGACGTCGGCCAGCCGGGAGGCGATCTCCCCCATGATCGGGCGCTTGCCCGGGTCGCGGTCGCCGCCGGCGCCGAGCACGACGACCAGCCGGCCGCCGGTCACCGGCCGGAGCGCGGCGACGGCGGCCTCGACGGCGTCCGGCTTGTGCGCGTAGTCGACGACGACGACGAAGTCCTGCCCCGCCTCCACCCGCTCCAGCCGGCCCGGGACGCCGGGGCCGTGGGCGATCCCGCCCGCCACCTGTGCGGGGTCGAGCCCGGCCTCGCCGCAGGCGGCGACGGCCGCCAGCGTGTTGGCCACGTTGAACGCCCCGGGGACCGGGCAGGCCGCCGCCACGTCGAGGCCCTCCGGGCCGAGCACCCGGAAGGTGGAGCCGTGGGCGTCCAGCCGGACGTCGACCGCCCGCCAGTCGGCGTCCGCGCCGGCCGCGGAGAAGGTGCGCACCGGGATCGCCGTCTCCTCCCGGAGACGGCGCCCGTGGGCGTCGTCCACGTTCACCAGCGCCAGCCGGGCCCGCTCGGGGGTGAACAGCGAGGCCTTCGCCCGGTAGTAGTCCTCCACGTCGGCGTGGAAGTCGAGGTGGTCCCGGCCCAGGTTGAGGAAGACGCCGACGTCGAAGACGATCCCGTCGACGCGGCCCATCACGAGGGCGTGGCTGGAGACCTCCATCAAGCAGGCCCGGACCTCCTGCTCGACCATCGCCGCGAAGAGCCCGTGCAGGTCGGGCGCCTCCGGGGTGGTGAGCGCCGTCGGCACGTCGGCGCCGGCCACCCGGGTGCCCACGGTGCCGATGACGGCCGCGCGCACGCCGGCAGCCTGCAGGCCGCCCTCGGCCAGCCGGGTCGTGGTGGTCTTGCCCTGGGTCCCGGTGACCCCGATCATCCGCATCCGGCCGGCCGGCTCGCCGTGGACCCGAGCCGCCACCCGGCCCAGCACCGCCCTGGGATCGGCCGCCACGACCACGGCCGCACCCTCCGGCACGCGGGCGGCGGCGGCCTCGTCGGTCAGCACGGCGACCGCGCCCGCGGCGACCGCCGCGGCGGCGTACTCGATGCCGTGCGCGCGGGTGCCGGCCAGCGCGGCGTACAAGTCCCCCGGCTGCACCCGCTGCGAGGACAGGGTCACCCCGGTCACCGCGATCGGGCCGTCGGCCGGGTCCGGAAGGGTGAGCCCGTCGACGGCGTCGGCGAGCTCGGACAGGGACGTGCGCCGCGGGCGGCGGGGGCGGGCGGGGTTGCTCATGTCCCGGCGAGGGTATCCCCGGGGGTCACCACTCGACGGGCAGCTGCGAGGGGCGGGTCCCGGTCGGCGGCACGCCGTACCGGCGCAGGGTGTAGCCCATCAGCTTGGCGAAGGCCGGACCGGCGACCGAGCCACCTCCCCCGCCGTTGCTCGGGTTCTGGACCACGACGTAGATGGTGAAGCGCGGGTCGTCGGCCGGGGCGAACCCGGCGAAGGAGACCGTGAAGGTGCCGTCGTAGCAGCCGCACTCCGCGCCGACCCGCTGTGCGGTGCCGGTCTTGCCGGCGACCCGGTAGCCGGGCACCGCGGCACCCGGGGCGACCCCGTCCTCGGGGTCGATGACCCGCTCCATCATCTTCATCGTCTGCTGGGCGGCGTCCTCGCTGACGACCCGGCGGCGGGTGGTGGTGTCGGTGCCCACCTCGGTGCCGTCGGCGAGCTCGGCGGTGCCCTGGATGACGCTCGGGTCGACCCGCACCCCGCCGTTGGCGATGGTGTTGACCGCGGCGGCCATCTGCAGGGCGTTGACCGACATCGACTGCCCGAACGCCACGCGGTCCTGGGTCTGGCTGGTCCACAGCGCGCCGTCGGGCAGGAGGCCCGCCGTCTCGCCCGGCACCGCGACGCCCGTGCGCTGGCCGAGGCCGAAGTCGACCAGGTAGTCGCGGAACTGCCCCTCGTCGAAGTTGTCGGCGGCGAGGACGGTGCCGATGTTGGAGGACTTCGCCAGCACCCCCGCCAGGGTCAGCTTGATCTCGCCGTGGTCGAACCAGTCCCCGATCGGCCGGTCCTGGCGGTCCAGGCGCGGGGGCACCGTCAGGCGGGTCCGGCTGGTCACCTTCCCGGCATCGATCAGCGCGGAGAGCGTGAGGACCTTGGCGACCGAGCCGGGCTCGTAGACGTCACCCAGAGCGCGCGAGACCAGGATCGCCTTCTCGTCGACGTCCTCCGGCGCGTTCGCGTCGAACGTCGGGTAGTCGGCCAGGGCGAGCACCTCCCCGGTGGGGGCGTCCATGACCACGGCGAAGCCGGACTCGCCGCCGGAGCTCTTCACCGTCTGCCGGAGCACCCGCTGCACGTACCACTGGAGGTCGCGGTCGAGGGTGGTGACCAGGTCCTGGCCGTCGACCGGCTCGACCGTCAGGTTCTCGCCGAGCGGGAGCTTGTTGCCGCCGCCGACCTGGTAGCGCGCCGAGCCGTCGGCGCCCGCCAGCCACTCGTCGAACGCCAGCTCCAGGCCGACCAGCGGCTGGTCGCCGTGCTCGGGGTCCGGCGTGCCGACGGCGCCGACCACGTTCGCCGCGACGTCACCGGCCGGATACTCCCGCACCGGGTCGCGCTGGACGTCGATCCCCTCGTAGCCCAGCTCCCGCGCCTCCTCGACCACGTCGTTGGCGAGGGTGGAGGGCACCTGCCGGGCGACGTACTGGAACCGGCTGTCCTCCTCGCGCAGCCGGTTCAGCACCGTCACGTAGTCCACGTCGAGGCGCCGCGAGAGGAACGTCGCGATCTCCGGGGCCTTGTCGGCCGTCATGTACGGGTCGGCGAAGACCGCGAGCCCGTCCACCGAGTCCGCGAGCGGCTCGCCGTTGCGGTCGAGGATGTCCCCCCGCCGGGCGGGGAGCACCACCTCGACCGAGCCCTCCGCGGCCGCCATCGCGGCGTACGAGCCCGGGTCGATGCCCTGGAGCTGGACCAGCCGGCCCCCGAAGACCGAGAGCACCATGGCGATGAGCACGAACCCGACGCGCAGCCGGACGTGGGGCGAGCCCCGCAGGGCACCGCGGGCGGAGCGGGTACGGCGCACGGGGGGCTCCTCTACGGATCAGCGGCTGTTCTGGCGGGAGTTCGGGCGGGCGTCCTGACCGGGGTTCTCACGAGTGGTGCCGGCACGGCCCTGCTGGGCCCGGCCCTGGTCGCCCCGGCCCTGCTGCGACCGATCGCCACCGCGTGGCTCCTGGGACCGCTGTGACTGGCGTGACTCATGAGACGTTCTACCGTCCCCGGCCCCGCGATCACCGTCACGACCGGCCGTGTCGCCGGAGGAAGATCCACGGCCGTCGGCCGGACCGGTGGTGCCCGCCGCCGTTGACGTCGACGAGGCGGCGGTCGAGGCGGCGGACACCGCCGCGCCGGGCGGCGGCGGGGGGCTCTCGTGGAGCGGCAGCCGGCCCTCCTCGCCGGCGGGCTGGCGCGTGCCCGTGACCTGTCCGCTGTCGAGGTCGAGGAAGGTGGGAGCCGCGGCCACGACCATGCCGAGCTCGGTCGCCCGGACGGCGATCTCCTGGGGGTCGCGGAGCCGCTCGACCTCCATGGTGAGCGTCTGCTCGCGCGCAGCGAGGTTGTCCGCCTGGTCGGCGAGGGCCGTGGCTGCGAACGAGGCCTGCTGCATCTGGGTGTTGAACAGCAGGAGGCCGACGACGCCGCCCAGGAGCAGCACGCTGACCAGCGTCACGAACGGCACCCGCGCGGCCCGCACCCGACGCGGCGGGACGACGGTGAGCCGGGCCCGCTCGACGGCGGCCTCCGCCCGCCGGGCGAGGCGCTGGTGCGGGGCGGGGCCGCTGGCGAGACTGCTCATCTGGATGCTCCCTGGCTGGCGCGTAGCCGTTCGACGGCGCGGAGGCGGACCGAGGCCGCGCGGGGGTTCTGGGCGATCTCGTGCTCGTCTGCCTGCTCGGCGCCCCGGGTGACCAGGCGCAGCGCCGGCTCGCTCCCCTCGGGCAGGAACGGCAGGTCGACCGGCACGTCGGAGCGGGTGGCCGCGGCGAACGCCTGCTTGACCAGTCGGTCCTCGAGCGAGTGGTAGGCCTCCACCACCACCCGCCCCCCGACGGCGATGGCGTCGATCGCGGCCGGGATGGCCCGACGGAGCACCGCCAGCTCGTCGTTGACCTCCATGCGCAGGGCCTGGAAGGTCCGCTTGGCCGGATGGCCCCCGGTCCGCCGCGCCGGCGCGGGGATCTCGGCGTAGAGCAGCTCGACGAGGGCGGCCGAGGTGGTGAAAGGGGTGGTCTCGCGCCGCCGCACCACCGCGTGGGCAATCTTCTTGGCGAACTTCTCCTCGCCGTAGTCGCGCAGCACCCGGGTCAGGTCCGCCGCGGAGTAGGTGTTGAGCACGTCGGCCGCCGTGGGGCCGGTCGTGCCGTCCATGCGCATGTCGAGCGGCGCGTCCTCGGCGTAGGCGAAGCCGCGCTCGCGCACGTCGAGCTGCATCGACGAGACACCGAGGTCGAAGAGGACCGCGTCGACGGCAGGCAGCCCGAGCTCGCCGAGCACGTCGGGCAGCTCGTCGTAGACCGCGTGGACCGCGGTGAACCGGTCGCCGTGCGCCGCCAGCCGCTCGCGGGCGCGCCGGAGGGCCTCGGGGTCGCGGTCGATCCCCACGACGCGCGCGGCGCCGCAGCGCTCCAGCACCGCCTCGCTGTGCCCGCCGAGGCCCAGGGTGCAGTCGACGAGGACGGCGCCGTCGTGGGCGAGTGCCGGCCGGAGGAGCTCGACCACCCGGTCCAGCAGGACCGGGACGTGGCGCGGGTCGCTCATCGCTTCCTCACCGCCGTCCACCTTCAGCTCCCGAGCCGGGTGAGCAGCAGCAGGCCGGCCGCCGTGAGGACGGAGGTCACCGCGGAGAAGGCCATGAGGACCACGACGTCGCGGGCCTGGTGCCGCACGCGCGGGAGGGCACCGTCGCTCGTCCGAGCGGACGTCACGTGCGTGGTGCTCATCTGGTTCGACCCTCTGCTTCGGCGCGTCCCGGTGGTGGCTGTGGTGGTGGCTGTGGTGGTGGCTGTGGTGATGGCTGTGGTGATGGCTCTCGCGGCCGCAGGGCCAGGTCTCCTGCCCGCTCCCCCGTCGGGGAAGGTCCGCCACCTGGCACCGGGGAAGGTGCGCCAGCTGGCGGGGAGAGCGGGCCAGAGACCTGGCCCTGCGGAAGCGCTGTTCGGTTGTGCTGCTCGGTGGTGCTGGTGCGGTCAGGCGTCCGCGGGCTCCTCGTCGAGGCTGGCGAACTTCTCCTGGGCCTGGCTCGAGAAGTCGCGCCAGCGGGCCGGGTCCCAGATCTCGATCCGGTCCATGACGCCGATCACGACCACGTCCTTGTCCAGCGACGCGTAGTCGCGCAGGTGGGCGGGGATGGAGATCCGCCCCTGCTTGTCGAGCTGACCCTCGTCCGCACCGGCGAAGAGCACGCGGGCGTACTCCCGGGCGCTGCGCACCGTCATGGGCGTGGCCCGGGCCCGCTGCGCCTCCTCCATGAACACGTCGCTCGGCCACACCACGAGGCAGTTCTCCTGGCCTTGCGTCACGACGAGCCCTTCTGCGAGTCGGTCACGGAACTTCGCCGGGAGGAAGAGCCGTCCCTTCTCGTCGAGCTTCGGGGTGAAGGTGCCCATGAAGAACATCGGGCACCTCCGTCACGGCCAGTTCCTCCACTTCGCACCACTTTAACCCACCTTCCCCCACCGTCAACCACCGAGCGCGTGTCGCGTGGCGGATTTCCGCGGCGGGACGGCCGGTCTGTGCGGTCCGGCCGGCGGGTCGGGCCTGCGTGCCGCAGCGGCGTCCTCGCAGGTCAGCGCGGGGCCGACCAGCACCGGGGCGGCCAGGGGCGGCCAGGGGCGGCTCGGGTGGGGGAAGGTGGAGCGTCCGGTGGGGGGAGGTGGTGCGCCAGGTGGGGCGCCGGGTGGTGGAGGTGGGGAAGCCGGCCGCGACCGTGCGGTGACCCGGCGTTCGGCCCGCGCAGGTTGCCGAGACCGAATACGGTGGTGGGACTGCCGGACGGGACGGGAAGGGTCGACGTGAGCACTCCGACTTCGGGCGGGGCGGACCTCGAGACGCTCGCGCACGTCGTGGGCCGGATCCGGTCCAACATCGAGCGCGTCATCGAGGGCAAGCCGGACGTCGTGACCTCAGCCCTCGTCGTCCTGCTCGCCGAGGGCCACCTGTTGATCGAGGACGTCCCGGGCGTCGGCAAGACCATGCTCAGCAAGGCGCTCGCCCGCAGCATCGACTCCTCGGTGCGCCGGATCCAGTTCACCCCCGACCTGCTCCCCTCGGACGTCACCGGGGTGTCGGTCTTCAACCAGGACACCCGCGAGTTCGAGTTCCGGCCGGGCGGGGTCTTCGCCAACATCGTGGTCGGCGACGAGATCAACCGCGCCTCCCCCAAGACCCAGTCCGCGCTGCTGGAGTGCATGGAGGAGCGTCAGGTCACCGTCGACGGCACGACCTACGAGCTCGACACGCCGTTCATGGTGATCGCGACCCAGAACCCCGTCGAGATGGAGGGGACCTACGCCCTCCCGGAGGCGCAGCGCGACCGGTTCATGGCGCGGGTGTCGGTCGGCTACCCGGTCGAGGCCGCGGAGCTCGCGATGATCGGCTCGCACGCCGGCGCCAGTCCCCTCGACGACTTGGAGCCGGTGACGGACGCGGCGTCGATCCGGAAGCTCACCGCGGTGGTCGCCCAGGTGCACGTCTCCGAAGCGGTGCAGCGCTACGTCGTGGCCATCACCGGCGCCACCCGGCGCACCGGCGACCTGACGCTCGGGGCCTCGCCCCGCGCGACGCTGCACCTCGTCCGGGCGGCCAAGGCGTACGCCGCCATGCACGGCCGGGACTACGTCCTCCCCGACGACGTCCGTGGCCTGGTCCGCCCCGTGCTCACCCACCGGCTCATGCCCAGCGTGGACGCCACCATGAGCGGCCGGTCGGCCGCATCGGTGCTCGACGGGCTCGTCGCCTCCGTCCCCGTCCCCGACGGCGCCCGGCCGTGACCTCCCGTGCGTGAGGCGCTCGGCGGTCTGACCGTCCGCGGGCGTGCCTTCCTGGCGGCAGGGGTCACGGCCGTCGTCTGCGCGCTGACCCTCGGCCAGCCGGCGCTGATCAGGGTCGGCGTCCTCCTGCTGGCGCTCCCCCTGGTGACCGCGGCCCTCCTGAGCCGCACGCGGTACCGGCTCTCGCTCGTGCGCACCGTCTCGCCGCAGGTCGTGCCGGCGGGGCAGCCGGCACGCGTCGAGCTCGAGCTCGGCAACCAGGGCCGCACGCCGAGCGGAGTGCTGCTCCTCGAGGAGCAGGTGCCCTACGTCCTCGGGTCCCGCCCGAGGTTCGTGCTCGACGGCGTCCGGCACGGCTGGCGGCGTGAGGTCTCCTACTCCGTCCGCTCCGACGTGCGGGGGCGCTTCGAGCTGGGCCCGATGTCGGTGCGTACGAGCGACCCGTTCGGGCTCGTGGAGCTGGGCCGGGCCTTCCAGACCACCGTCCCGCTGACGGTGACGCCGCGCGTCGTCGCCTTGCCGACCATCCCGCTCGGCGGCTCCCACAGCGGCTCCGGCGACAACCGGCCGCGGTCGTTCGCGACCGGCTCCGCCGAGGACGTCACCGTCCGCGAGTACCGCCGGGGTGACGACCTGCGCCGCGTCCACTGGCGCAGCTCGGCCCGCACCGGCGAGCTGATGGTGCGCCGCGAGGAGCAGCCGTGGCAGGCCCGCGCCACGGTCGTGCTCGACAACCGGTCCCGGGCGCACCGCGGGCACGGCGCGTCCTCCTCCCTCGAGGCTGCCGTCTCCGCCGCCGCATCCGTCGCGCTGCACCTGGTCGGCCGCGGGTTCGCCGTCCGGCTCGTGACCGCGGCCGGCGTGGCCGGCGGCAGCGGATGGCACGACCGCGAGGGCGAGGTGGGCGCCGGGCCCTTGCTCGAGGCGCTCGCCGTCCTGCCACCGGTGCGCGAGCGCCTGCTGGACGGTTCCTGGCTGACCGAGCAGGGACAGGGCGGCGTCACCGTGGCCGTGCTCGGCGCGGTCGACCCGGGCGACGTACCCGTCCTGCGGCGGATGCGGCACCACGCCGGCGCCGCCCTGGCGGTCGCGCTCGACGTCGACGGCTGGACCGGCGGTCGCGGTGACGGTGCGGTGTCAGCCCCGCTCCTCGGCCAGCACGGCTGGCGTGCGGCCAGCCTCGGTCCGCGGGACCGGCTCGACACCGTCTGGCGTGAGCTCGGCTCCCACCACGGCCGCTCCTCGACCGCCGTACCGGACCGGGCACCGACCGCGGAGGTGGCGGGATGAGGAGTCGCGACGACGTCCGTGGCGGAGTCGTGGTGCCGCTGGTCGCGGCGGCCACGACCTGGGTGGCCCTGCTCGCGTGGCGCCCCTTCACCGAGCTCCCCGGCCGTTACCTCGGGCCGCTCGCGGTCGTCGGCCTGGTCGTCGTGGGCATCGGCGCCTTCGCCCGCTGGCGCGGCACGTCCCCCGTCGTCGTCGTGCTCCTCCAGGTCCTCGCCGGGGTCGCGACCACGTCGCTGGTGCTCACCGGTCACCTCGCGCCGATCGGGCCGGGGTGGACCGAGCTCGACCTCCTCTTCCGGCAGGCCGTCGCGGACGCCCACCACTACGCGCCGCCGGTCCCCGCGACCGCTTCGGGCGTGCACCCGTTGCTGATCGCCGGCGGACTGGCGTGCTTCCTGCTCGTCGACGTGCTCGTGGGGACCCTGCGGCGGCTCTCCATGGCCGGGCTGCCGCTGCTGACGATCTACAGCGTGCCGGTCAGCCTGGTGGGCGACGCGCTGCCGTGGTGGGTCTTCGCGCTCACCGCGATCGGCTTCCTCCTGATGCTCTTCCTCCACGAGACCGAGCTGACCGACCGGTGGGGCCGCCCGCTGAGCGACCCGCTGGCCGGCTCACGGGCGGGAGGGCACCGCCCGCCGCGGCGCAGCCGCCACGCCCGGACCACCGCCGCGGCGGTCGGCGGGCTCGCGACCACCCTCGCGGTGGTGCTGCCCGCCACCGTTCCGTCGCTGGACGTCCACCTCGTCGACTTCGGGCGCGGCAACGGCGGCGACGACGAGATCACCCTCGACAACCCGATGACCGACCTGAAGCGCGACCTCGTCCGGGAGGACGACGTACCGGTGCTCCGGATCCGCACGGCCGACCCCCAGCCGTCGTACCTCCGGACCACCGCGCTGACCTCCTACGAGGGCGAGACCTGGAGCGCCGGCGACCGGCAGGTGCCGAAGGAGAACCTCGCGGACGGCGAGCTCCCCCCGCTCCTCGGGGTGGACCCGGGCGTCGAGCGGCGCAGCTACGACTACGACGTCGTGGCCCTCGACAACTTCGAGTCCCGCTGGCTGCCGACCATGCCGACGAGCACGCGGGTGGAGGCGGAGGGCGACTGGCGCTACGACGTGCAGACCCGGGACTTCCTGGCGGCCGACGACGACCTCGACACCGCGGGTCTGACCTACTCCATGACCGGCGTCACGCTCCAGCACGACGCTGCCGACCTGGCGTCCGCGACGTCCCTCGGCACCCTGGTCCCGCCCGAGTTCACCGAGCTGCCCGACGACCTCCCGGCGGAGGTCCGCCAGCTGGCGCTCGAGGTCACCCGCGGCGCGCCGACCCGGTTCGAGAAGGCGGTCGCCCTGCAGCGCTGGTTCCGGGAGACCGGCGGCTTCACCTACTCGACCGAGCGCGAGGAGGGCAACGGCAACGACGACCTGCTCGCGTTCCTGCGCAGTGACGGCCGGGTCGGCTACTGCGAGCAGTTCTCGGCGGCGATGGCGACCATGGCCCGCGCGCTCGGCATCCCGGCACGGGTGGCGGTCGGCTTCCTCAAGGCGGACCGCGTCGGCAGGGACACCTGGGAGTTCAGCACCCACGACCTGCACGCCTGGCCCGAGCTGTTCTTCCCCGGATCCGGGTGGGTCCGGTTCGAGCCGACGCCGTCCCAGCGGGCCCGGAACGCGCCCGCCTGGACCCAGCAGGTCGTGCCGGCACCCGACCCGACCGGCGGGCCGACGCAGAGCCAGGACGCGGCACCCCGATCTCCCGACCGCATGGACGCCACCGATGCGCCTGCGCCGGAGGCGGTCCCGGAGGCTGCCGTCGGCGCCGACCGCGAGGACCGGGGTGCGGTCACGGCCGCGCTGGTCGCGCTCGCCGCGGCGCTGGTCGCCGCACTGGCGCTGCTGCCTCGGGCCGTGCGTCGGCGACGTCGGGACCGGCGACACGACGGCGGGCCGGAGGAGGCCTGGGACGAGCTGCGGGACACGGCGATCGACCTCGGGCTCCCCTGGCCGGGGCACCGGTCGCCACGGGAGACGCGGAGCTGGCTGGCCGGGCACCTGGTCGGACCGACCGGGGCCGGTCCGGACGACCTGCCCGTCGCGCTCGCGTCGCTCGACCGGATCGTCAGGGCCGTCGAAGAGGTCCGGTACTCGCCCCGCCGGGTCGCCGACCACCCGGTGCACGCGGAGCTCCGGACGGTGACCGACGCGCTGGTGGCACAGGCGACGCCGCGCGCCAGGCGGACCGCGCGGTGGTGGCCTCGGTCCGTGATCTCCTCGCTCGGCCGGGGGCGCCAGACCACGAGCACCCAGCGGGACCGCGCGGAGCAGGGCTCAGCAGTCGTCGACCACGTCGGCGCCTGAGACCGCGACAGGCGGCCCAGGCGGGCGGGCGAGGCGGGTGGGACCGGCGGTCAGAAGCCGCCGTTCTGCTCCCGGCGCCGGCGCCACCGCTCCTCGACGCGCTCCATGAAGCTGCCCGACGGGCGAACGCCCCGCGGGGAGCGACCGCGCCCGCGCTTGCGACCACCCTCGATCACGGTGAAGCCGCGCGAGGGGTGCGCTGCCTGCTGGGGGTCGCTGGCTGCCGCGGCGCGGCCGCGGAGCGCGGTGAGCGCGACCGTCGCGGAGCCGAGCATGATGACGAAGCCGGCGACGCCGACGAGCGCCACCTGGGCGACCGCCCCGGTCATCAGCACCGCGATGCCGATGGCGAAGCCGAACCCGCCCAGGACCGCCCGCCGCCGGGCCGCACGGCGCAGCGACGTGCCACGCAGCGTGGAGGCGAACTTGGGATCCTCCTCGGAGAGGGCGCGCTCCATCTGCTCGAGCAGTCGCAGCTCCTCTTCGGAGAGTGGCACCGTTCCTCCACCTGGTCGTCCGAGCCGGTACACGACCCACGCCCTGGGCCGTGACACAAGTCTAGGCAGGCGCGCCACAACGCGGTAGGCGCCCGGTCGAATTTGTGTTCCGGCTCGGCGCCGAGACCCGCTCAGCGGGCGAGGACGTGGAGCTGGGTGGCGAGCGGGAGGTACTCCGGGCGCTCGGCGACGGCCTGCTCGAGCTCGACGAGGGCCGTGGCCGCTCCCGGCTCCAGCTCGAGGAGCGAGCCGGGCACCAGGTCGGCGAAGACCCGCACCCCGTGGACGGCGACCACCTCGAACCCGGCGGCCCCGAGGTGGTCGGTCAGCTCCGTCGCGGTGTACCGGCGCCCCTGCCGGCCGCCGCTCGCCGTCGGCGGCGACACGTCGTCCAGCAGGGCGAGCGCCTGGGCGAAGTGGCCGGCCATCGCCCGGGCGACGACGGCGGCGTGCCGCTGGCCGGCGAGCAGGCTCAGGGTCCCGCCGGGCCGCAGCACCGACCGGAGCGTCGCCAGGGCCGCGACCGGGTCGGCGACGACCTCGAGCACGCCGTGGCAGAGCACGACGTCGGCGGCGTCCGGCCCCGTGACCTCGAGGAGCGAGGAGAGGTCCCCCTGCTGGGGGGGGGGGGGGGGGGCCCCCCCGGCGGCTCGGCGCCCCCGGGCGGCCCGCGCGGCCGGGCGCGGGGCCTCCCCCCAGACCACGCGGCCCACC
>NZ_JBNCOG010000050.1:0-19787 GCF_051280745.1 Nocardioides ureilyticus
TGGTTCATGAGCAGCCGCATGGCGTCGTAGGGGTCACCGGGGTGGACGCCGTGCAGCCGCAGGTCGCCGGCGACGTAGGCGCGGGCCATCCCCAGGTCGCCCGGCGCGGTGAGGATGTAGGACAGGCCCCGGGGGCTGGTCAGCTCCAGCCGGATGTCGGCGTCGGCCGGCCCGGCCGACGACCCGTCGTACGCCTCGAACCGCACGGGCATCCCGTCCCGCAGGAGCGACGCCACCGCGTCGCCGATCGAGATCCTCGTCGAGCTCGTCACCGTCTCCGCACCACCTTGTCGTAGAGGCTGGTCAGCCTGTCGTCGGGGTCGTAGGTCCGCTTCACCTCCGCGAGGTGCTCCCCGGCGTAGAGCCGGTCGAAGGTCTCGCGGTCGTAGAACGCCTCGGAGTAGAGCGACTTGTGCCCGCCGAGCTCGTGCACCTTCTCCTCGACGGCCCGGTTGACGGGCGCCTCCCCCGCCTCCGGGCCGACGTGGACGGTCCCCCAGAAGCCGACGTTGACGTACGTCGCCCCGGGCTCGAGCGGGTACGCCGGCCAGCGGCGCCGGGCGACCAGCGGGCAGAGCCAGACCGGGCGCATCCCGACGGCCCGGTCGAACCACGCGAGGAACTCCGGCAGCCGCTCGACCGGCACCTCGACGTCCTGGATGACCCGTTCCCGCTCCGGCCGGCCGGCGCGGCGGTCCAGGCGGTCGACCACGCCGTAGCGGCGGTCCAGGCCTACCAATCGGTGGTAGACGTCGGACCGGCGCCAGCGGCGCGGCCAGAGCCGGCGCACCACCGGGTGCTGGGCGCCGAACGCCGCGGAGCACCAGAACCAGTCGGTGTCCCAGCGCCAGAAGTAGTCCTCCGTGGTGAGCAGGTCGCTCGGCCGCTGCCGGACGCTGCGGTAGTAGATGTCCCGGCCGGTGTAGTCGCTGGTCGGCCCCGGCTCCTCCTGCCACGTCGCCAGCGTCAGGTACACCTCGTCGGGCGCGAACGCGACGCCGTCGAGGCCGTCCACCCGCGCTCCGTCGTGCTGCCGAGTGCGCACGATGGACTCGATCGTGTCGACCAGCAGGTGCGGCGCCACCCGGACGTGGCGCAGCCGCACGTAGGACGGCACCGGCGCCAGCTCGATCCGCAGCCGCGTGGCGTAGCCGAGGGAGCCGTAGGAGTTGGGGAACGCGTCGAAGAGGTCCGCGTGCTGCCCGTGCTCGCCGGTGGGCCCCGGCCGCGCGGTGACGAGCTCGCCGGCGCCGGTGAGGACGTCCATCTCCAGGACCGACTCGTGCGGCAGGCCGTTGCGGAAGCTCGTCGACTCGATGCCCAGGCCGGTCACCGCGCCGCCGAGGGTGATGGTCCGCAGCTGCGGGACGACCAGCGGCGCCAGCCCGTGGGCGAGGGTGACGGCGACGAGGTCCTCGTACGTGCACATGCCCTGCACGTCGGCCGTGCGCGCCTCCGGGTCGACGGCGAGGACGCCGGTGAGCCCCGAGACGTCGAGGCCGGCACCGGCGCCGGCGGACCGTGGACGGAACAGGTTGGAGGTGCCCTTGGCCAGCCGCACCGGAGCGCCGGCAGGGATGGCGGCGTACGACGACCGCAACCTCGCGACCGCCTGCGTGTGCTGCTCCCGGGCCGTCGCGGACGTCACGGCAGCACCGTACCGTCGAGGGGCGGCGCCCGGCCTCAGGTTTCGGAGGACTCCACGACCTGCCCGCGGGCGTCGCCCCGGTGCACGACCACGCCGGCCCCACCGAGGTCGCGCAGCGCGTCCAGGTCGGCGGCGGCCACGGACCCGGCCTCGGTCAGCACGACCGCGGCCTCCAGGCCGCTCGCCCCGGACGCGACCGCCATCGCGACGCAGGCCCCCAGCGCCGAGACCTGCAGCGACGGCAGGTCGACGGTCGCCGCGGCGTACGTGCGACCGTCGGCGTCGCGCACCGCGGCGCCCTCGGCGGTCCGGGTGCGGGCACGGGTGGCGCGGGCCAGGGTCACCAGCTTGCGGTCCTCGGCGCTGAGGGGCGCCTGGTCGCTCGTCGGGCTCACGGGGTGGTCTCCTCGATGGCGTCGTCGGAGGCGTCGGACCGGCTGTTGGTCTCGCCGCCAGGTGGCGGAGCCGGGCTGATGAGCACGGTCGCGATCTTGTTGCGCCGGCCGGAGGGCCCCTCGGCCTCGAAGCGCAGCCCGTGCGCCTCGACCACCGATCCGGGGATCGGCACGCGGCCGAGGTGCTTGGCCATCAGGCCGCCCACGCTGTCCACGTCCTCCTCCTCGACGTCGAAGCCGAAGAGCTCCTCCAGGTCGTCGACGGGGTAGCGGCTGGACACCCGCCAACCGGTGCCGTCATCGAGCCGCTCGGTGTCGACGTGCTCCTCGTCGTACTCGTCGGTGATCTCGCCGACGATCTCCTCGAGGAGGTCCTCGATGGTGATGATCCCGGCCGTGCCGCCGTACTCGTCGACGACCACCGCGATGTGCTGCCGGTTGGCCTGCATCTCCGAGAGCAGCGCGTCGACCGGCTTCGACTCCGGCACCCAGTGGACCGGGCGCATCACCTCGTCGATGCGCTGGGTCAGCTCCACGTCCGGCGCCTCGAAGTCACGCCGGACGACGTCCTTGAGGTAGGCGAACCCGACGATGTTGTCGAGGTTGTCGTCGATCACCGGGAGCCTGGAGAAGCCGCTGCGAAGGAACAGCGAGAGCGTCTGGCGCAGGTTCTTGTGCCGCTCGACGTAGACGACGTCGTTGCGCGGGACCATCACCTCGCGGGCGCTGGTGTCGCCGAGCTCGAAGACCGAGTGGATCATCCGGCGCTCGCCGGACTCGATGACGGCGGACGCCTCGGCGAGGTCGACCAGCTCACGCAGCTCGGACTCGGTGGAGAACGGTCCCTCGCGGAAGCCCTTGCCGGGCGTGATCGCGTTGCCGACCACGATCAGCAGCCGCGGCAGCGGACCCAGCACCCTGGTCAGCGCCAGGAGCGGGCCGGCCGAGAACAGGGCGACGGTCTCGGAGTGCTGGCGCCCGAGCGTCCGCGGCGCGACGCCGATGACGACGAAGGAGACGACGAGCATCACGCCGATCGTCACCAGGACGCTCGCCCACCAGGAGCCGCGCAGGCCCTCGTCGATCTGGAGCGTGACCAGCACGATCGCCGCCACCTCGCACAGCAGCCTCAGGAAGAGCGCGGTGTTGAGGTAGCGGACGGGGTCGTCGAGCAGCGACAGCAGCCGCCTCGACCCGGTCCGGTCCTCGGCCACCAGCTCCTCGGCCCGCGCTCGCGAGAAGGAGCTGACGCCGGCGTCCGCGGCCGAGAAGAGGCCGGCGAGGACGACGAGGAGGGCCGCGGTGGCCACCAGCCACAGGTCCCCTGCGGTCACCGGGCTCGCCACTCCTGCAGGAGCTCGTCCTGGAGGCCGAACATCTCCCGGTGCTCCTCGGGCTCGGCGTGGTCGTAGCCGAGGAGGTGGAGGATGCCGTGGACCGTGAGCAGCTCGATCTCGGCATCCTTGCCGTGGCCCGCCGTCTCGCCCTGCTGGGCGGCGATCTCCGGGCACAGGACGAGGTCGCCGAGCACGCCCTCCTCGGGCTCCTGGTCGACGAGACCGGGCCGGAGCTCGTCCATGGGGAAGGCGAGCACGTCGGTCGGCCCCTCCTTCTCCATCCACTGCTCGTTGAGCTCGGCGATCGTCGACTGGTCGACCGCCTTGATGCACAGCTCGGCCATCGGGTGGACGCGCATCCGGTCCATGACGAACCGGCTGAGGTCCGCCAGCCAGCGGACGTCGAGCCCGTGACCGGACTCGTCGAGCACCTCGATGCTCACCGGCCGCCCTCCCGCGTGTCACGTCGGGTCTCACGCTGGGCCTCACGCTGGTTCTCACGCTGGGCGTCGAACTCGTCGTACGCCGCCACGATCTTGCCGACCAGGCGGTGGCGCACGACGTCGTGGCTGCTGAGCCGGTTGAAGGAGATGTCCTCCACGCCGTCGAGGATCCCCTCGACGATCCGCAGGCCGGACTTCACGCCCCCCGGCAGGTCGGTCTGGGTGATGTCGCCGGTGACGACCACCTTCGAGCCGAAGCCGAGCCGGGTGAGGAACATCTTCATCTGCTCGGGCGTGGTGTTCTGCGCCTCGTCGAGGATGATGAAGGAATCGTTAAGCGTCCTGCCCCGCATATATGCCAGCGGGGCGACCTCGATGGTCCCCGCAGCGAGCAGCTTCGGGATCGTCTCGGGGTCGATCATGTCGTGCAGGGCGTCGTAGAGCGGCCGCAGGTAGGGGTCGATCTTCTCGCTGAGCGTGCCCGGCAGGAACCCGAGGTGCTCGCCGGCCTCGACGGCGGGGCGGGTGAGGATGATCCGGTTCACGTTCTTGCTCTGCAGCGCCTGCACGGCCTTGGCCATGGCGAGGTAGGTCTTGCCGGTGCCGGCCGGGCCGATGCCGAACGTGACGGTGTGCTTGTCGATCGAGTCGACGTAGCGCTTCTGGTTCAGCGTCTTCGGGCGGATCGAGCGGCCGCGGTTGCTGAGGATGTTGAGGCTCAGCACGTCGGCGGGGCTCTCGGTCGTCTCGGCGCGCAGCATCGAGAGCACGCGCTCGACCGTCTCGCCCGTCACGCCCTGGCCGGTGCGGATGATCGTCACCAGCTCGTCGAGGAGCCGCTCCGCGAGCGCGACCTCGCCCGGCTCGCCGTACAGCGTGATCCGGTTGCCGCGGACGTGGACGTCGGCGTCGAAGGCTTGCTCCAGCAGGCCGAGGTGCTCGTCGCCGGGCCCGAGGAGGCTGACCATGTTGATGCTGTTGGGCACCACGACGGTGTGCCGCGTGGCGTTCGTCTGGCTGTCAGTCATGGATGCCCGGTGCGGGCGGCCTTTCGTCGGCGGTGGGATGCGCGACCATGCTACGGGAGCGGCCGTGCCCACCCCAGCGAGTTCTGTCACGGCTGCGGACGGCAGGCGTAGCGTGGGCACGTGCCGGCGACCCCGTGGGACCTCGACGAGGATCCCGACGACCACGACGACGACACGGCGCCGTACTGGGAGGCGGGGCACCACATGCCGACCGATGCTCGGGCGATGGGCCTGTCCGCCCACGTGCCGGACGGCGCGCTGCTCGACTTCGCCGGCCGGCTGGACGCCACGAACCGCCGCCACCGCGTGACGGCGTGGTTCATGCTCCTGGTCTTCGGGATGCCGGTGTTCTTCGCGCTGCTGCGGGTCGTCCAGCTCTTCTGAACGGGCGCCCCTAGCGTCATGCGGACCGAGCACCCCCTTGCTCGATCCGCATGACGTCCCGTTGTCCACAGACCGGCAATGAGCCTTCTCGGGGGTCCCGCGGCGCGGCTATCTTGCGGTGGGCGCCCCGGTCCGGGCGCTCGGAGTCTCGGGAAGGACCCGCCTCATGCCGCACCGACTGGCCGCCGCAGCCATGAGCGCCGCCCTCCTGCTCAGCGGGTGCTCAGGCGCGCCCCAGCCGAAGGTCGCGCCGTCCGAGTCGCCGACCCCCACCGCCACGCCGACAACGGCAGACGAATCGGTCGCTGAAGACGAAGCAGAGTTCATCAGTCGCTTCTTCGCGGGGATCAGTCAGGCGATCGCCACAGGGGATGCTTCCCTGTTCCAGGTGTTGGCGGACGATACCTGCCACAACTGCGCTGTCATCGCGGATAACCTCAAGGGCGCCTACGCAGAGGGCGGACGCATCGTGGGCGGTGGCTGGACTGTCGTATCCACCGAACCCGTCGAGGATCCATCTGGGGCCTCCGTGTGGGACGTGCGCATTCAGACAGCACGGGAACGCTGGGTCGATCGACGGGGCGAAACAGTCAAAACCATCGCGCCATCAATTCAGACGCTTGCTGTTTCGCTGCGGCGCGCGGGAGACGAGTGGCGCGTTCGAGAGATGCAGTTGCGATGAAGGGTGCAATCGTCCTGCTGATCGGTTCGCTGCTCGCGCTCCCCCCTGGACAGGCGGCAGCCGCTGACCCCGTCGATCATGCGGGTGAGGTGAGCCCAACTGAAGGCGGATTGCTCGCCGGTGTCACGACTTCGAACCCGGGCGACGCCGCGGGGTCAGGGATCTCGCAGCCGGGCGACCCCCAGCCCGCCGGCATGATCGCCGACGTCGGGAGCGCGTTGCTTGAGAACTTCTGCACAGGCACCAACTGGGCGGAGGGGTGCGAGCCCGAGAGCGACGCGCCAGTCGAGACCACTCCTCAGGTCACCCCCGGCATGGTGGCCGCCGCCTTCCGACGTATCCCGCTACCGGCAGCCGAGCTGCAGGTGCAGCCGCCCGACGGCCGCACGCTGGTGAACTTCGCGACCAACTTCTTCACCGAGCAGGGTGAGCTCAGCCGCAGCGTGACGCTCCTGGGCCGACAGGTCGACCTGCGGATCTGGCCGGAGCGGTTCGACTGGTCCTTCGGCGACGGCAGCGCCCTCACCACGACGACGCCCGGAGCGCCGTACCCGGACCTCGAGGTCACCCACGACTACCGCCGGGCCGGCGCGGTGAGCCCCAGCGTGGACACGACGTACGCCGCCGAGTACCGCATCGACGGCGGTCCGTGGCAGCCCGTGGCGGGGACGGTGACCATCCCCGGTGCGCCGGTCGAGCTGCGGGTGCTCACCGCCACCCCCACGCTCGTCGGCTACCGCTGAGGATCAGCCGGGAGGCCAGGTCATCGACCGGCCGGCCAGCACGTGCAGGTGGGTGTGGAAGACGGTCTGGCCAACGCCCGCGCCGGTGTTGAAGACCAGCCGGTAGTCCTCGTGGCCCTCCGCCGTCGCGACCGCTGCGGCGGCGGTCACCAGCTCCGCCGAGGCCGTCGGGTCTCCGGCGGCCAGCGCGGCGGCGTTCTCGTAGTGGTCGCGGGGCACCACCAGCACGTGGGTCGGCGCCTGGGGGTTGATGTCCCGGAACGCCACCGTCCGCTCGGTGACGTGGACGATCTCCGCCGGGACCTCGTCCGCGACGATCTTGCAGAACAGGCAGTCCTCCGCACTCATGTCCCCGAACCTAGCCCGCGGACGGAGGCGCCGCACCGGGGCCACGGGCGGGACAGGCGATCCAGGTCACCGGCGCAACCCGCGGCGCGCCCTGCGCGTCACACCCGTATCGACACCCGCACCGGGGAGGATGGCGCCATGGACGCTCGACTGCGGATCACCGCACTGCTGACCGCCTCGACCCTCGCCCTCACCCTCGGTGCGTGCGGCGGCGACGACGGCACCGCCACCGACCCCTCCCCCGCCGGCGGCACCAGCGAGCCGGACAGCGCCAGCACGGACGACCCGACCGCACCCGCCTCCAGCGAGCCGGCCACCGGCGACGAGGAGAGCACCGTCCCGGTCTACTTCGCCGGCGAGACGCCTCAGGGGACGAAGCTCTTCCGCGAGTTCCGTCGGGTCGACGGCGAGCCGCTCCAGGCGGCCGCCGACCTGCTCACCACCGGCGACCCGCTGGACCCGGACTACCGCTCGCTCTGGCCGACGGGCACCTTCACCGCGGTGACCACCGAGGACGACGCGATCGTCGCCGAGGTGGCCGACGAGAGCTGGACTGACCGTGGCGAGCTCTCCGAGAACGGTGCCCGCCTGGCCGCCCAGCAGCTCGTCTACACCTTGCAGGGTGTCGAGCAGCAGCGCCTCCCCGTCCGCGTCGTCGACTCCCAGGGCGACCCGGTCCCCCTCTTCGGCATCGAGGGCGAGCTCACCGAGGCGCCGCAGCTGGACGTGCTGGCGCTGGTCAACGTCAGCGAGCCCGCGGAGGGCGCCACCGTCCCCGACACCTTCACCGCTTCGGGCGTGGCGTCGTCGTTCGAGGCGACGGTGCCGTGGGAGGTCCGCGACAGCAGCGGCAAGGTCGTGCTGGACGGCTTCAGCACCGCGGAGGGTTGGATGGACAAGCTCTACCCCTGGTCCACGGAGGTCGACGTCTCCGGCCTCGAGGCGGGCACCTACAGCTTCGTCGCGATGACCGACGACCCGTCCGGCGGCGAGGGCCCCGGCCCGACCGAGGACAGCCGGACGATCGTCGTCGAGTAGCTCAGCGCCAGCGGTCGGTCCGCGCCAGCAGCGCGGCCACGGCCGCGACGCCGGCGGTGGAGGTCCGGAGCACCTCGGCACCCAGCCGGACCGAGGACGCCCCGGCCGCCGTGAACGTCGCGACCTCCTCCTCCGTCAGGCCGCCCTCCGGCCCGACGACCACCACGACCGGACCCCGGTCGGGCATCTCCACGGTGGCCAGCGGCACGGACGCCTCCTCGTGCAGCACCACAGCCAGGCTCGCCCCGGCCAGGAGCTCGACGACCTCGGCCGTCGACGTCAGCGGGGCCACCTCGGGGAACCACGACCGGCGGGCCTGCTTGGCCGCCTCACGGGCGGTGGCCGACCACTTCGCGTGCGACTTGGCCGCCCGCTCGCCCTTCCACACCGCGACCGACCGCGCCGCCGCCCACGGCACGATCCGACCGACGCCGACCTCGGTCAGCACCTCGACCGCGAGCTCCCCGCGGTCGCCCTTGGGCAGCGCCTGGACGACCGTGATCGACGGCTCCGGCGGCGCGTCCTCGCGGCGTACGTCGGCGACGCGCACGTCGAGGGTCCGCTTGCCCGTGGCCGCGACCTCACCGGTCACCGCCGTGCCGGCACCGTCGGTGAGCACGAGGGGCTCACCCACCCGCAACCGTCGCACCGCGACCGCGTGGTGCGCCTCGTCACCCTCCACGGCCACGACCGCGCCGACCCCGACGCCGGCGAGCGACGGGACGACGTGGACCGGCAGGGACATCGGTCGTCAGTGCGTGTTGAAGGCGTCGCGGAGGCGGCCGAACACCGACTTGGCACCCGGCTTCACCTGACCGGTCGGCGTCTCCTCGCCGCGGATCGCGGCCAGCTCGCGCAGCAGCTCCTCCTGGCGGGCATCGAGCCGCTGCGGGGTCTCCACGGCGACCGTGACCACCAGGTCGCCCCGGCCGCCCCGGAGGCCTGGGACTCCCCGGCCGCGGAGGACCCGCTCGGTGCCGGACTGCGTCCCCGCCGGGATGTCCAGCTCGAACTCCGTCTCGACCCCGGACTCGCCACCCTGCTCGACGTCGGCCTCGAGCGTCGGCAGGGTCAGCGACGTGCCGAGCGCGGCGGCCGTCATCGGCACCGTGACCGTGCAGTGCAGGTCGTCGCCGTTGCGGACGAAGACCGGGTGCTGTGCGACGTGGATCTCGACGTACAGGTCCCCGGCCGGCCCGCCTCCCGGCCCGACCTCGCCCTGCTCGGGGAGCTGGACGCGAGTGCCCGTGTCCACACCGGCGGGGATCTTGACGGTCAGGTTGCGCCGCGAACGGACCCGTCCGTCGCCGGAGCACTCACGGCACGGCTCCGGGATGATCGAGCCGAAGCCGCGGCAGGCCGCGCACGGCCGCAGCGTGCGGATCTCCCCGAGGAACGACCGCTGGACCTGCGCGACCTCGCCCTGCCCCCGGCAGGTCTCGCAGGGCACCGGGTGGCTGCCCGGCGCGGCACCGTCGCCACCGCAGGCGGTGCACTGCACGGCGGTGTCGACCTTGATCTCGCGGGTGATCCCGAAGGCGGCCTCGGCGAGCTCCACCTCGAGCCGGATCAGCGCGTCCTGCCCGCGGCGCACGCGCGAGCGCGGGCCGCGGCCGCCCGCGGCGCCGGGCTGGCCGCCGAAGAAGGCGTCCATGATGTCGGTGAACGAGAAGCCCGCCCCCTGGCCGAAGCCCGCGGCGCCACCAGCGAACGGGTCACCGCCGCGGTCGTACGCCGCGCGCTTCTGCGGGTCGGACAGCACCTCGTAGGCGCGGGTGACCTCCTTGAACCGGTCCTGCGCCTCGGGCTCGGGGTTGACGTCGGGGTGGTACTGGCGAGCGAGCCGGCGGTAGGCCTTCTTGAGGGCGTCGGCGTCCGCGTCGCGGTCGACACCGAGGAGGTCGTACAGGTCCTGGCTCAACGTGGCTGTCCTTCGGTACTGGCGGGGCGTGTGGCTGGCGGGTGTGGCTGACGGTGTGGCTGACGGTGTGGCCGACGGTGTGGGGCGGTCAGCCCTCGTCGAGGATCCGGGAGACGTAGCGGGCGACCGCGCGCACCGCGGACATCGTGCCCGGGTAGTCCATGCGGGTCGGGCCGACGATGCCGAGCGTGGCGAGGGCCTCGTCGCGG
This sequence comes from Nocardioides ureilyticus, assembly GCF_051280745.1. NCBI lineage: Bacteria > Bacillati > Actinomycetota > Actinomycetes > Propionibacteriales > Nocardioidaceae > Nocardioides > Nocardioides ureilyticus. The sequence continues at coordinate 10,177 of NZ_JBNCOG010000050.1, forward strand.
GGGCCGTAGCCGGTGGCGACCACGCTCGTGGAGGCCAGCTGCTCATAAGGCCCCTCGGCGCCGATCCGCACGGTGACCGCCCCGCCGTCGGTCGCCTCGCCGAGGAGCTTGAGCAGCACGACGTGCTCCTCCAGCGCCTCGAGCAGCGGGCGTACGGCGGAGTCGAACGAGTCGCCGTAGCGGGCGAGGTTCGCGGCGCCGCCGACGGCGATCCGCTCGTCGGAGCGGTGGTCGACCATGGCCTCGGCGAGCGTGTCGACGACCGCCCGGGTGACCCCCTGGTCCTGGTCGGCGCCCGCGTCCGGCACCTCGGGGACGGCCTCGCGGAGCCGGGTGACGGCGTCGGCGATCACCTCGCCCGTCGCCGCACGGTTGATCCGCGACCGGAGCTCGGCCAGGGCGTCCTCGGAGACCTCGACCGGCAGGTCGACCAGGCGCTGCTCCACCCGGCCGGTGCTGAGGATCAGGACCACGAGCAGGCGGTTCGGCGCCAGGGCGACGAGCTCGACGTGGCGCACCGTCGACCGCGAGAGGGTTGGGTACTGCACGACGGCGACCTGTCGGGTCAGCTGGGAGAGCAACCGCACCGAGCGCGACACGACGTCGTCGAGGTCGACGGCACCGTCGAGGAACGAGGAGATCGCGCGCCGCTCGGCGGACGTCATCGGCTTGACCGTGCTCAACCGGTCGACGAAGAGCCGGTAGCCCTTGTCGGTCGGCACCCGTCCGGCACTGGTGTGCGGCTGGGTGATGTAGCCCTCGTCCTCGAGGACGGCCATGTCGTTGCGGACGGTGGCCGGGGAGACGCCGAGCCCGTGGCGCTCGACGAGGGCCTTGGAGCCGACCGGCTCCTCGGTCGCCACGTAGTCCTCCACGATGGCCCGCAGCACGGCGAGCCTGCGGTCCTCCTGCACGTCGCCTCCTGACGCCTCTGGCACTCGTCCCGACGGAGTGCCAACTGTAGCGCGCGTCCGGAGCCGCCGCCGGTCTCGCGTGCCGGACCCGGGGCTTGGCCGGCGACCGAAGTGTGTCTAAGGTTAGGCATACCTAATCTTCACCGCTCCGCACGAGAGGACCCTCGCGTGACCCTCCTCCGCCACGACACCACCCGGCGCGACCACCGCGGCCTGGCCGCGGCCGCGCGGAGCATCCTGGCCTGCCCGCGATCGGTGACGCTCGCGGTGGACGGGGTCCCCCACGCCCTCGAGGGGCCGGAGGCCGAGACCACCGGACTGCAGGACCGGTCGGGCGAGCCGGTCTTCTCCTGCGCACCCGGGGCCAGGCTGGCCGGCGCCGCCGCCGACGGCGGGCGCGGCCTGGTCGAGGTCACGAGCGGGCTCGGCCGGGCGGGCTCGCCCGACCGCGAGGCGGTGCTCACGCTCGCCGGCCCCCTCGTCGTACGCGGCCGCGAGGAGTGCGAGTGCTGCGGCGAGCCCTGCGAGGTCGTCGCCCTGGTCCCCGAGGTGGTGACGCTCTCGCGCATCGGCGACGACGCACACCTGCGGGTGCCCGTCCGTGACTTCCTCTCCCCCGAGCACCAGCTCAACCGCGGCTTCCTGCAGCGGTCGGTCGAGCACGCCAACCACCACCACCAGGCCGAGCTGCGCCTCGGCGTGGCCACGATGACCGGCACCCGGGTCGCCGACGTCCTCGGGGTCGCCCTCGCCGACCTCCGGCCCAGCGGGGTGGAGCTGCAGTGGGTGACGCCGGAGGGCGCCGAGCGGGCGGTCCTCGGCTTCCCGCGCGCTGCGCGCACCACCGCGGAGCTCGGCGACATGCTGCGGCGACAGCTCCACGCCTGAGCGTCCGCCACCCTCCTAGGGTGGCCGGGTGACCTTCACCGAGATCGCTGACCGCGTGTGGCTCGCGCGGCTGCCGTGGTTCGACGTCAACGTGACCGTCGTCGGCGGCGAGCGCGGCCTGGCCGTCGTCGACACCCACGGCTCCACCCGGGCCGGCCGTGCGCTGGTCGACGAGGTCCGCCGGCTCGCGGGCAGCGCGGCCGGCGCCACGGGGGACGTGGTCGCCGTGGTGAACACGCACTGGCACGTCGACCACACCTTCGGCAACGAGGCCTTCCGCGAGGCGTGGCCCGCCGTGCCGGTCCACGCCCACGAGGACGCCCGCCGGGAGCTGGCGGAGGGCGCGGACGCCGCGCAGCAGCGGTACGCCGACGACCGGGCCGACCCGCACCGGGCCGACGTGCTGGCCACCCGGGTGGTGCTGCCCGACCAGACCTTCTCCTCCGCGCGGGTGCTCGACCTCGGCGACCGCGCGCTCGAGCTGCTCCACCCGGGCCGCGGACACACGGCGGGCGACCTGGTGCTGCGCGTGCCCGACGCCGACGTGCTGGTGGCCGGCGACCTCGTCGAGGAGTCCGGGCCCCCGTCGTTCGGGGAGGACAGCTGGCCGATGGACTGGCCGCTCGCCCTCGACATCGTGCTCGGCGTGACGACGTCCGCCACCGTCGTCGTACCGGGGCACGGCGCGCTGGTCGACCGGGACTTCGTCGAGGAGCAGCGCAACGCCATCGGGATCCTCGCCGAGACCGTGCGCGACCTCGCGTCCCGCGGCGTGCCCGTGGGCCAGGCGCTCGAGGCGGCCGACGACTGGCCGTGGCCGCGCGAGCACCTCGGCGCCGCGGTGGAGCGCGCCTACGCACAGCTGCCGCGCAGCCAGAAGCGCTTGCCGCTGATCTGAGCGGGTACCGGCCAGCCATGAGCGAGTCGGCACCCGACGAGGCCACCGGTATCACCGACGACCAGCTGCCCGAGGACCTCCAGCCCGGCGAGGACAATCCCCTCGCCGAGGGCCTCGAGCCCGGCGAGCAGGCGGGTGACCTGCTCGCCGAGGGCAAGCCGGCCGAGCAGAGCACCGCCGAGGACCCCGACGACACCTGAGCCGTCGCCTGCGCCGTCACCCGAGCCGGCGGGTCGGGCGCGTCACAGGACCGGCCCCTCGGCGCGCCTCACCACAGCCGGTCGGTCCGGCCGCCTACCGTCCTCGGCGTGACCGACCGCTACGGACCCGACGTCCTCGCGACCGACTGGCGCGCGCCCAAGCGCGGTCGCGCCGTGGAAGCCCCTGCCGAGCTGGGTGCCGTCGTCGAGGAGGTGACGACCGACTGGTGCGGCGAGATCGTCGCCGTCGACCGTGACCTGCACACCGTGACCCTGGAGGACCGACGCCAGCGGCGGCGCACCTTCCCCCTGGGTGCCGGGTTTCTCCTCGAGGGACGCCCCGTCATCCTCACCGCGCCGGTGCGCCGCACCGCGCCGGCCCGCCCGACGCGCACGGCGTCGGGGTCGGTGGCCGTGCACGACGCCAAGGCGCGGGTGGCCCGCGCGAGCCGGATCTTCGTCGAGGGCCGGCACGACGCCGAGCTCGTCGAGAAGGTCTGGGGCGACGACCTGCGCATCGAGGGCGTGGTCGTGGAGTACCTCGACGGCGTCGACGACCTCGCCGAGCAGCTCCGCGACTTCGGGCCCGGCCCGCGGCGACGGGTCGGCGTGCTGGTCGACCACCTGGTCGCCGGGTCGAAGGAGAGCCGGATCGCCGACGCCGTGCGCCGCTCGCCCGTCGGCAAGCACGTGCTCGTCGTCGGGCACCCCTTCATCGACATCTGGGCGGCCGTCAAGCCCGACCGGCTCGGACTCTCGGCGTGGCCCGACGTGCCGCGCCAGGTCGAGTGGAAGAAGGGCGTCTGCCAGCAGCTGGGGTGGCCGCACCGGGACCAGGCCGACATCGCGCGGGCCTGGAAGCACATCCTGTCGAAGGTCCAGTCGTACGACGACTGCGAACCGGCGCTTCTCGGTAGGGTCGAGGAACTGATCGACTTCGTCACCGAGGAGCATCCGTGAGCGACCCCTACGGCCAGCAGCGCCAGCCCGGCGAGGACCCGGGCCAGCAGCCCTACGGCCAAGGCCAGCAGCCCTACGGCCAGCAGCCGCACTCCCCGCAGGCCTACTCCCAGCACCCGAGCGGCGGGCCGGTCTCCCCGGACGACCGCACGTGGGGCGGCGCGGCCCACTGGTCGGCTCTCCTCGGGGCGTTCTTCGCCCTCGCCTTCCTCGGCCCGCTGGTCGTGATGCTGGTCAAGTCCCAGTCCCCGTGGGTCCGCCGCCAGGCGGTCGAGTCGCTGAACTTCCAGCTCTCGATGCTGATCTACGGCATCGTCGGCACGATCCTCGGCTTCGTCGTCGTCCTGGCGACCCTCGGGCTCGGCGCCGTGGTCGTCCTGCCGCTGGCGCTCGCCTTCGCGGCCTGGTGGCTGGTCTTCACGATCATCGGGTCGGTCAAGGCGTCGAACGGCGAGGACTACCGCTACCCGCTGACCATCCGGATGGTCAGCTGAGCAGGTCGCGCACGACCGCGTCGGCAAGCAGCCGTCCGTCGCGGGTGAGGACCAAGCGGTCCGCCCGTTCCACGAGCAGTCCCCGGCCCACGAGGTCGGGGACTGCTGCGTTCCCGGCCCGGTCGAGCACCGCACGGTCCAGGCCGTCGGCCAGCCGGAGCTCCAGCAGCACGCGCTCCACCCGCCGGTCCTCCTCGCTCAGCACCTCGCGCGCCTGGGCGGGGCTGAGGCCGGCGGCGATCCGGTCGGCGTAGGCGACGGGGTGCTTGACGTTCCACCAGCGCGTGCCCCCGACGTGGGAGTGGGCTCCCGGGCCGATGCCCCACCAGTCAGCCCCGGTCCAGTACAGGACGTTGTGGCGGCACCGTGAGCCGTCGTCGCGGCTCCAGTTCGAGACCTCGTACCAGCCGAGCCCGGCCGCACCCATCCGCTCGTCGGCGAGGAGGTACTTGTCGGCAAGGTCGTCGTCGTCGGGCATCGCGACCTCGCCGCGGCGGACCTGCCGGGCCAGGGCGGTGCCCTCCTCGACGATGAGCGCGTACGCCGAGACGTGGTCGGGCGCGCAGGCGAGCGCGACGTCGAGGGAGGTCTCCCAGTCCTCGAGGGACTCCCCCGGCGTGCCGTAGATCAGGTCGAGGCTGACCTGGTCGAAACCGGCGGCGCGGGCCCACTCCACGGCAGCCGGCACGCGCTCGGGGTCGTGGGTGCGGTCCAGCACGCGGAGCACGTGCGGCAGCGCCGACTGCATCCCGAACGAGATGCGGGTGAAGCCGGCCTCGCGCAGCCCGTCGAGGTAGCGCAGGTCGACGCTGTCGGGGTTCGCCTCGGTGGTCACCTCCACACCGGGCGCCAGGCCGAGCTCGGCGTCGATCGCGCCGAGGATGCTCCCGAGGTCGGCGGGGCTCAGCAGGGTCGGTGTGCCCCCACCGATGAAGACCGTCTCGACGGGGACGTCGCGGTCGCCCAGCACCCGCCGGGCGCGGCGTACCTCCTCGACGGCGGCGACGGCGTACGTCGCCCGCGAGGCCCCGGGCGCGGAGCCCGGCGCACCGAGCTCCTCGGCCGTGTAGGTGTTGAAGTCGCAGTAGCCGCACCGGACGGTGCAGAACGGGACGTGGACGTAGACCCCGAACGGCCGCTCCCCCACCCCGGCCAGGGCCGCCGCCGGGAGGGCTCCGCTTGCGGGGACCGGGTCACCGGCGGGAAGGGCGGAAGGCACGCGCTCCATCCTCCCACCGCAGGGGTCACCCGGCCACGTCGACGTGGCTCCTCTGCACGGTCGAGGTGGGAGTGCCGCACGGTTCAGGTGGCAGTGCCGCACGGTTCAGGTGGCAGTGCCGCACCGCCACCTCAACCGTGCAGGACCGCCACCTCAACCGTGCGGGAGTCCCACTTCGACGCGTCACCGGAAGTCGCGGGAGCGGTGCTTGTCCTTGAGGGCGCGGCCGGCGGCGGGGTGGAGCTCCTCCATCGAGGAGATCTTGTCGGCGACGAGGTTGGTGGCGCCGTCCTCGCGCTCGAGGATGCCGCGGACGACGATGGCCGAGGAGCCGGCCGCGGCCCGGCGGAACCGGCGCCAGACCCCGACGGTGCAGATCACGTTGAGCATCCCGGTCTCGTCCTCCAGGTTGAGGAACGTGACCCCGCCGGCGGTGCCGGGCCGCTGGCGGTGGGTCACCAGCCCGGCGACGCTGAGCCTGCGGCCGGGCTCGGCGCCCGCCAGGTCGGCGACCGAGCGGATCCCCGCCCGGCGGAGCTGGTCGCGCAGGTGGCCGAAGGGGTGGCTGTCGGTGGTCACGCCCGTGGCCCACAGGTCGGCCATCGTCACCTCGACCTCGTCCATCTCCGGCAGCATCGGCGCCGGGCCGGCCACCCGGACACCCTCGAGCTGGTCCTCGCGCTCGGTCCAGCCTGCGTTCCACAGGGCCTGCCTGCGGGTCAGCCCCCCGCCCTCGAAGACACTGCCCTCGAAGACGCCGGCGGTCGCCAGCGCCTCGAGCTGGCGCGCGTCGAGGCCGGCCCGGCGGGACAGGTCCACCTGGTCGGCGAAGGGGCGCTCCGCGCGGGCGGCCACGATCCGGGCGGCGACGTCGGCGCCGATGCCGCGCACGGAGTCCAGCCCCAGCCGGACGGCGTACGCCGCGTCCCGGCGGTGCTGCGGGGTGGGGTCGGGCGTGCCGGGCACGAAGAAGGTCTTGCCGGGGTGGTCGAGCAGGCAGGAGTCCATCCCGGTGACGCCGGCCTCCGCGCCCAGCGGCTCGAGGTCCGCCTGGGCCCCGGAGCGCTCGAGGTCCGGCCGGAGGACCGTGACGCCGTGCCGGCGGGCGTCGCCGACCAGGGACTGCGGTGAGTAGAACCCCATCGGCTGCGCCCGCAGCAGCCCGGCGAGGAACGCGCCCGGGTAGTGCAGCTTGAACCACGAGCTGGCGTAGACGAGCTTGGCGAACGACAGGGCGTGGCTCTCGGCGAACCCGAAGTTCGCGAAGGAGAGGATCTTGACGTAGATCGCGTCGGCCTCCTCGCCGAGGATCCCGCGGCGCTCCATGCCGGCGTACAGCTTGTGCTTGATGCTCTCGATCCGCTCGATGCCGCGCTTGGAGCCCATCGCCCGGCGCAGCAGGTCGGCCTCGTCGGGCGTGCAGTCACCGATCGTCTTGGCCATGTCCATCAGCTGCTCCTGGAACAGCGGCACGCCGAGGGTCCGCTCGAGCACCGGGACCAGCTCCGGGTGGGGGTAGGTGACCGGCTCCTTGCCGGTGGCGCGGCGGACGTAGGGGTGGACCGCGCCGCCCTGGATCGGACCCGGCCGGATCAGGGCGATCTCGATGGCCAGGTCGTAGAAGCAGCGGGGCTGCAGCCGCGGCAGGGTCCCGATCTGGGCGCGGCTCTCGACCTGGAAGACGCCGATGGAGTCGGCGCGGCAGAGCATGTCGTAGACCGCCGGCTCCTCCTTGGGGATGGTCGCGAGCTCCCAGCGGTCACCGAGGTGCTCGCCCACGATCCGGATCATGTGGTCGAGCGCGGCGAGCATGCCGAGGCCGAGCAGGTCGAACTTGACCAGCCCCATGAACTCGCAGGCGTCCTTGTCCCACTGGAGCACCGTCCGCTTCTCCATGCGGGCGTGCTCGATCGGGCACACCTCACCGATGGGCCGCTCGGTGAGGACCATGCCGCCGGAGTGGATGCCGAGGTGGCGCGGAGCACCCAGCAGCTGGTTGGCCAGCTCCACCACCGGCGCGGGGATGCCTCCGCCGTCCGGCTCCCCCTCGGCCTCGACCTTCGTCCAGCTGGAGATCGACTTCGACCAGGCGTCCTGCTGGCCCGGCGAGTGGCCCAGCGCCTTGGCGGCGTCGCGGACCGCCATCTTGGGGCGGTAGCTGATCACGTTGGCGACCTGGGCAGCGTTGTGGCGGCCGTACCGCTCGTAGACCCACTGGATCACCTCCTCGCGCCGGTCGGAGTCGAAGTCGACGTCGATGTCGGGCTCCTCGTCACGGTGCTCGGAGATGAACCGCTCGAAGGGGAGCCGGTAGAAGACCGGGTCGATCGCGGTGATCCCGAGCGCGTGGCAGACCACCGAGCTGGCCGCCGAGCCCCGCCCCTGGCACAGGATCCCGCGGGAGCGGGCGAAGGCGACGATGTCGTGGACGATGACGAAGTAGCCGGCGAAGTCCTTGCGCTCGATCACCTCCAGCTCGTGCTCGATCTTGCGGCGCGCCTCGGCCTCCAGGTCGGTGCCGTAGTACCGCTCCTCGAAGCCGCGCCAGGCGAGGACCTTCAACCAGCTGATCGGCGTGTGCCCCTCGGGGATGCCGTCCTTGGGCAGTCGCGGGGTGGCCTTCTGCAGGTCGAAGACGACCTGGTCGGCGAGGTCGACCGAGCGGGCGACCGCCCCGGGGTAGCGGGCGAACCGGCGGGCCATCTCCTCCCCCGACCGCAGGCACGCCGCGCCGCCGGCCGGGAGCCAGCCGTCCATCTCGGCCAGGCTCCGCCGGGCCCGGACCGCCGCCATCGCGGCCGCCAGCCGGTGGTCCGCCGGGCGGGCGTGGTGGACGTTGCCGGTCGCCACCGCGGGCACCCCGTGCTCGGCAGCGAGGGCGAAGAGCAGGTCGTTGTCGTCGGAGTCGGTCGGATGGCCGCGGTCGATGAGCTCGACGGCCACCGAGTCGCGGCCGAAGAGCTCGACCAGGCGCCGCAGCTCACGTGCGGCCCCCGCCGCGCCCTCGGCGAGCAGCGCGGAGCGCACCGCGCCCTTGCGGCAGCCGGTCAGCACCAGCCAGTGGTCGCGCCCGCGCTCGGCGAGCTCGGCGAGGTCGTAGACCGGGCGCCCCTTCTCCTCGCCCCGCAGCTGCGCGTCGGTGATCGCCCCGGCCAGCCGGTGGTAGCCCTCGACACCACGCGCCAGCACCAGCAGGTGGGTGCCCTCGGGGTCGGTCACCCCCTGCTGGGCCCGCGGCAGCCCGAGCGAGAGCTCCGCGCCGTACGCCGTGCGCAGGCCGCGCCGCCCCAGGGGCGTCCCTCCCTGCGTCGACCCGCCCTGCGTCGACCCGCCCTGCGGCGACCCTTCCTGGGCCTGGCCGTGGAGCTGGGCGGTCTCGGCGAAGAGCGGCGCCCCGTAGAACCCGTCGTGGTCGGTGATCGCCAACGAGTCCAGCCCCAGCCGGATCGCCTCGAGGACCAGCTGGTCGGGGGCGCTCGCACCGTCGAGGAAGCTGAAGCTGGAGTGGCAGTGGAGCTCGGCGTACGGGACGACCGGTCCCTCGGGCGCGGCCACGTCCACCGGCAGGTGCTTGCGCTTGCGTCGCGAGATCGGCGCCTCCCCGGAGAGGTCGGGGCGCCCGGAGAGCCGCCGCTCGAGCTCGGCCCACGGCATGGCGGGGTTGTTCCAGCCCATTCAGTCACCGCTCATCAGTCGTAGCCATCAGTCGTAGCCATCAGTCGTAGCCATCAGTCGTAGGCCGCCTCGGTCCACCACACCGACTCCGCGTCGGCCTCGTCGTAGGTCATCAGCCACGCCCGGCCGTCGACGCCGACGACCTGGAAGCGGGCGACCCGGCGCGAGCCTCCCTCCCACCACAGCTCCTCGACCGGCCACGGCCCGGCCCAGGCGGCGACCGGCTGCCACGGCTGGTCGGCGGCCGGGCGGAACCGTGCCGGCTCGCCGCGGACGCCGCCCCGCTCGTCGACCACGACCGGGTGCCCGGTGGCCCCGACCAGCGCGGCCGGCCACGGGTCGGCGAGCACCCGCGCGGGCGCC
>NZ_JBNCOG010000051.1:0-18811 GCF_051280745.1 Nocardioides ureilyticus
CAGCACGAGCCGCCTCGATCGTCGCGTTCAACGCCAACAAGTTCGTCTGCTCAGCGATCGAGGTGATCACCTTCACCACGTTCCCGATCTCCTGGCTCGACGTCCCCAGCTTCGCCACCGTCTCGTTCGTCGACTCCACCGTCGAGACCGCCTGCGACGCCACCCGCGCCGCATCATTCGCCGACTGCGCGATCTCCCGGATCGAAGCACCCATCTGCTCCGCACCCGCCGCCACCGTCTGCACGTTCCGCGACACCTCATCCGCCGCACCAGAGACCACACCCGCCTGCACCGACGTCTCCTCCGCACCCGCAGCGACCTGCTGCGACGACGCCGACAGCTCCTCAGCAGCAGCCGCGACCGCGTCCGCGGACTCGGTGACGGCGCTGACGATCTGGCCGACCGAGTCGACCGAGGCGTTGAGCGCGACCTCGAGCTCGCCGAGCTCGGCAGTGGAGCTCTGCTCGACACGCTGGGTCAGGTCGCCACCGGCGAGCGCCTGCAGTGCGTCGATGCCGCGCCGGAGCGGGCGGGTGATCGACCTGGCGATGAAGTACGCGAGCGCGATGAGCAGGAGCACGCCCAGCAGGGCGACGACGGCGATGTTGCGCATCATCGAGCTGCGTGCCTGCTGCTCCTCCTCACCCTTCGCGTCCGCGGCCACGGTGAGCTCGTCGATCGCGCCACCGAGCAGCTCGTCGACCGCGTCGTTGGCCGTCTGGATCTCGTCGACCCGGAGGGCCATCCGCTCCTGGTTCTCGACGGCGCCGTCGACGAAGGCGGCAATCGCCTGCCCGTACTGGTCGAGAGCGGCCCCGAAGGCCGCGACCTCCTGGGCGTCGACCTCGAGGCTGTCGGAGGGCAGCCCGGCGATCAGCGCCTCCATGGTCGCTCGGTCCTCCTCCACGTCGGCGACGATCTCGCGGGGATCCGCGACGACCACCGACTTGAGCGCGTCGTACTTCAGCTCGCTGGAGCGGGTGTCGATGGCGTGCATGCCCGTGAGCGTGCCCTCGACGTCGGCCAGCTCCTCGCTGACCTGGCGGACGTGCTGCAGTCCTTGGATCGCGACCGCGGTGATGATCGCCGACGTCGCTGCTCCGATGCCGGCGATGCCGGCGAGCCGGCGCCCGACCGTCCAGGTGATGGGGCTCTTCATGGTGGTGCTCGTTCCTGCTCAGGCCGCTACGGCGCGGTCGACGTCGAGGGCCAGCAGCAGCTGGCCCTCCAGCTTGTAGGCCCCGAGAATGAGGTCCCGGGCGAGGCCCGAGAGGGTGTCCGGCGGCGGCTCGAACTGGCCGGCGTCGACGTCGACGACCGACCCGATCGTGTCCACCAGGAGCGCCACCGGCTCGCCGGAGACGCGGATGACGACGAGCATCGGCTCCTGCTCCGCCGAGTACGGGTCGAGCCCGAGCTGCTCGCGCAGGTCGACCGCCGACAGCACCTGCCCGCGCAGGTTGATCAGCCCGGCGACGCTGGTCGGTGCGAGCGGGATGCGCGTCCGCGGCTGACCGCGGAGCACCTCCTGCACCGCGTCGACGTCGACGCCGTACATCCGGTCTTCGAGGGTGAAGGTCACCAGTCGCGTGCTCACAGCGCCTCCGCGAGGTCGGGCGTGGCCTCCAGGGCCACGGTGTCGTAGAAGCCGGGGTCGGCGGCGAGGATGGCGGCGCGGACGTCGAGGAGCTCGACGATCCGGTCGCGGACCAGGGCGGAGCCGAGCAGGCCGTGGTCATCGATGTCGCTGCGGACGTCGGCCTCCTCCTCGACGATGTCGATGATCGACTCGACCACGATCGCGACGCTGCGGTCGCCGGCCGAGTAGACGACGACGGTGAGCTCCTCGCGGTCCTCGCTGCCGTAGGCGCCGAGGTGCCGGTCCAGGCGGAGCAGCGGGAGGATCGCGCCGCGGTACTGCACGACCTCGCGGCTGCCGACCTGCTCCACCGTGGAGGACGCGATGCTCTCCAGGCGGGTGACCGAGGAGAGCGGGATCGCGACGCGACGGCCGCTCCCGATGCCCACCACGAGCATCCGCAGATGGTCGGTGGCGGCGGCGACCGTCTCGCCGACGGACTGGCCGGTGGCCCGCTCGAGCGCCTCGGTGGAGAGCACCCGGCGGGCGAGCGCCTGGACGTCGAGGATCAGGGCGACCCTGCCGTCGCCCAGGATGGTCGCGCCGGAGTAGGTGCCCAGCTCCTTGATCCGCGACGTCAACGGCTTGACGACGATCTCCTCGGTGCTGAGCACCCGGTCGATGACCAGGCCGAACCGCTTGCCCTCCGCCTGGAGGACCGCGATCAGCACGTGGCCGTCGGAGCGGTCGGACTCGACACCGAGGACGTCGGCCAGCCGCACCAGCGGAAGCAGCGCCCCGCGCAGGCGGTAGACGTCGGCGCCGTTGACGCTCTCGACCTCGCTCGCGGCGCGGTCTGCGTCGAGGGCGACCAGCTCCAGCAGGCTCACCTGCGGGATGGCGTAGCGGTCGCCGGCGCACTCGACGGTGAGCGCAGGGACGATGGCCAGGGTGAGCGGGATGCGCAGCCGGCAGGTCGTCCCCCGGCCGAGGACCGACTCGACCTCGATGGTGCCGCCCATCGCCTCGATGTTCGTCTTGACGACGTCCATGCCGACCCCGCGGCCGGAGACGTTGGTGACGGCGGCAGCGGTGGAGAAACCGGGGGTGAAGATGAGCTGCAGGACGTCGGCCTGCGACATCTGCTCGAGCTGGGCCGGGGTGCGCAGGCCGCGCTCGACAGCCTTGGCGCTGATCCGGGCCGGGTCGATCCCGGCGCCGTCGTCACACACCTCGACGACGACCTGGCCGCCCTCGTGGTAGGCCCGCAGGGTGAGGATGCCCTCGGCGGACTTGCCGGCGGCGACCCGCACCGCCGCGCTCTCCAGGCCGTGGTCGACGGCGTTGCGGACCAGGTGCGTGAGCGGGTCCTTGACCGACTCCAGCAGCGAGCGGTCGAGCTCGGTCTCGCGCCCCTCCATCTGGAGGTTCACCCTCTTGTCCAGGGCGGACCCGAGGTCGCGGACGACTCGCGGCAGCTTCGACCAGAGGTGGTCGATCGGCTGCATGCGGGTCTTCATGACCCCCTCCTGCAGCTCGCTGGCGATGAGGTTCAGCCGCTGCGCCGAGCTGGTCAGCTCGGCGTCCGCCGTCTGGGTGCCGGCCTGGCGGACGATCTGGTTCCGGGTGAGGACGAGCTCCCCCACCAGACGCATCAACGCGTCCAGCAGGTCGACGTCCACACGGATGGAGGCGTCGGCTACGTTGCGTCGGGTGACCTCCGGGCCCGCGACCGGCTCCGCCGGCGCAGCCGGGGGTGCGGGTGCCGCGGGAGCTGCGGGAGCCGCGACCTGCGGCGCCACGTCCCGGGTCACGCCGACCTCGGCGAGCACGGCAGCCTCGTCGAGCACCAGAACCGGCGCGGCCGGCTCCGGCTGGTCCACGGGCTGCTCCACGGGCTGCTCCACGGGCTGGTCGGCCACGGACTGGTCGACCTCAGGCTGGTCGGGCGGCGAGGCCGCGGGGCCACCGTCGAGGACCGCGCTGATCGCTGCGACGACCGCGTCGACGTCGACGTCGCCCTCGCTGCCGCTGGTCTCGATCGAGGCGAGCAGCTCGCGGACCGTGTCGACCATCGCGAGCAGCGTGTCGGTCGTGGTCGGGTTCATCGACAGCTTGCCGTCGCGCAGCCGCGCCAGCAGGTTCTCCCCGACGTGGGTCACCGACTCCAGGCGGCCGAAGGCGAGGAACCCGCTCGTGCCCTTGATCGTGTGGATCGTCCGGAAGATGCTCCCGAGGAGCTCCCGGGAGCCGGGGTCCTTCTCCAGCGCGACCAGGTCGCGGTCCAGCTGGTCCAGGTTCTCGTGGCTCTCCACGAGGAACTCCTGGACGATCTCGTCCATCTCATCCATGTCTATGACTGCCTTCCGTCCATGACCGGCAGCCCTCCCATCGGTGCGTGGCGTCGGAACCTGAGGCAATCGGCGGGCGAGGTGTCTCGTCCTTCAGGACAGCGGGTTGGCACCTGAGGTGGAGGCGGGTAAAGAAGGTTGCTTCGTAACGTCCGGCGCATGACGATCCTCCTTGCGGACCCGCGGGTCCGCGCCGTGCCCGTGGTGGACTCCGGCGAGCCCCTGGTGCGCCTCGATGCCGGTCTCTCGCCGACCGGCGCCCTGGTGCGGTGCAGCCTGGCCGAGCGGCTGGCCCGCGCCGACGCGGCGCTGCCCGCCGGCTTCCGCCTCCGGGTGCTCGAGGGGCACCGCAGCGCGGCCGCGCAGCAGGCCATCATCGCTGCGTACGCCGCCCAGCTGCGCCTGCTGCACCCCCGGCTCGGCCGCGACCGGGCCGCGCTGGAACGGCTCACCAGCCGGTTCGTGGCACCGCTCGAGGTCGCACCGCACGTGGCCGGGGCGGCGGTGGACCTCACCCTCGTCGACGCCACCGGCGCCGAGCTCGACCTCGGAACGCCCGTCGACGCGACGCCCGAGGAGAGCGACGGGCGGTGCTTCACCGCCGCCGAGGACATCTCGGCCGCTGCACGCGCCCACCGGGACCTGTTGGGAGAGGCGCTCGGCGGCCAGGGCCTGGTCAACTACCCGACCGAGTGGTGGCACTGGAGCCACGGCGACCGCTACTGGGCGCTGGTCACCGGCGCGCCGCACGCCCTGCACGGACCGATCGCCGAGGCGGCGGCCGCATGAGTGCCCCCTGCCTGGCCCCGGTGACCACGCACCGCACGGCCGGCCCGCTCCTGGAGGTCGACCTCGCCGCCGTCGCCGCCAACACCCGGCTCCTGGCCGGACGCACCAGCGGCGCCCTGATGGCGGTGGTCAAGGCGGACGGCTTCGGCCACGGAGCCGTGGACGTGGCACGGACCGCGTTGGCCAACGGAGCGACGTGGCTCGGTGTCACCAGCGTGGTCGAGGCGATGCCGCTGCGAGCCGCAGGCCTGCGGGCCCCGCTGCTCAGCTGGCTGAACCCGCTGGGGGCGGATGTCGCCACCGCGATCGCCTCCGACGTCGACCTGGCCGTCCCGAGCCATGCGCACCTCCTCGAGGCCGCCGCCGCGCCGGGGCGGGCCCGGGTGCACCTGCACGTCGACACCGGGATGGCGCGGGACGGCGCGGCGCCGGCGACCTGGGCAGCGCTCTGCGCGGCTGCCCGGCGCGCGGAGCGGCTCGGCCAGGTCCAGGTCGTCGGCGTGATGGGCCACCTCGGCTGCGCCGACGACCCGTCCGACGGCTGCAACGCCCTCGGCCGCACCCGGTTCGCCTGGGCGCTCGAGACGGCCCGCGCGGCCGGCCTGCGTCCGGCACACCTGCACCTGGCGGCCACGGCGGCCACTCTCACCGACCCGCGCACCCACCACACGATGAGCCGCGTCGGGGCGGGCCTGGTGGGCATCGACCCCTCCGGGACCACGCCGCTGCGGGGCGCGCTGACCCTGACCGCGCCGATCAGCTCGGTACGCCGGGTGCGAGCGGGCACGCCGGTCGGCTACGCCCACGCCCACCACACCGACCGCGCCACCCATCTCGGCCTGCTCCCGCTCGGGTACGGCGACGGCCTGCCCCGCGCCGCCTCCGGCCGCGCCGAGGTGCTCGTCCGCGGACGCCGCCGCCCCCTCGTCGGGCGGATCTCGATGGACCAGGCCGTGGTCGACCTGGGCGACCGCCCGGTGGACCCCGGCGAGCGAGTCGTCGTGCTGGGCCCGGGCGGCGCCGGGGAGCCCACGACCGCCGAGTGGGCCGAGTGGGCCGGCACCATCCCGCACGAGGTGGTCACCGGGCTCGGCCGGGCATCGCGCGTCTCCCGGCGTCACCGGATCGGCCACCACCTGCGAGGGCTGGCGTGACCCCCCGGCCGCGGGTGGCGGTCGTGGGCGGCGGCCGCAGCTGTGAGCACGAGGTCTCCCTCGCCTCTGCGGCATCCGTGGCCGAGGCGCTCGACCCGGCGAGCTTCGACGTGGTGCGGCTGACCATCGCCCGGGACGGCTCCTGGCGGGACGAGCAGGCCGCGGTGCTCGACCTCGCCGGGGCGGTGCGCGCGCTCCAGGGCTGCGACGTGGTGTTTCCGCTCGTGCACGGCCCGCACGGTGAGGACGGCGAGCTGGCGGCGTTGTGCGAGCTCGCGGGTCGTCCCTACGTCGGCTCGGGCGTCGGCGCGGGTGCGGTCGCCATGGACAAGTGGGTCACCAAGCTGGTCGCCGAGGCGCTCGGCATCGCCACCGCGCCGGCCCGCCTGGTCACCGTGGCGGACGCCGAGGTGGTCGGCTGGACCGGGCCGGTCGTCGTCAAGCCGGTGGCCGCGGGGTCCAGCCACGGCGTCAGCCTGGTGCGGACCCCGGGCGAGCTCGGCCCGGCGCTGGCGGCCGCGCTGGCCCTCGACGCGCGCGCGCTCGTGGAGGAGGTCGTGGTCGGCCGGGAGGTGGACGTCGCCGTCCTGCGCCGCGCCGACGGCACGGTCGTCGCCTCCCCCGCCCTGGAGATCGTCGTCGACGGCCTCTTCGACCATGCCGCCAAGTACGGCGGCGGCGCCGACTTCCGGGTGCCCGCCGCGCTGGACGACGTCGAGGCCAAGACCGTCGAGGAGGCTGCGCTCGCGGTCTACACGGCCCTGGGCTGCGCCGGGGTGGCCCGGGTCGACTTCTTCCTCACCGCCACGGGACTCGTGCTCAACGAGGTGAACACGGTGCCGGGGATGACCGAGCACTCGCAGGTCCCGCGCATGTTCGCCGCCGCCGGCCTGCCGTACGCCGCGCTCCTCGACGAGCTGGTCCGCGGCGCGGCACCGCGGTGAGCCCCGCCCCTCCGGGCCGGATCGAGGGCATCGACCTGCTCCGTGGCGTGGCCGTCGCGCTGGTCGTCCTCCGGCACGCCGCTCCCGGGGTCTTCCCCGGCGCGGGCGTCGTCGGGGTGGTGATGTTCTTCGCCCTGTCGGGCCACCTCATCACCGGTCTGCTCCTCGACGAGGTGGCCCGCACGGGCAGGATCGACCTCGGGCGCTTCTACCGCCGGCGAGCCCGCCGGCTGGTGCCGGCGCTGCTGGCGCTCGTCGCCGGCGTGGTGGCCGTGACGTTGCTGCTCGACCCGCTCGGTGACCGGGAACGGCTCGGCGACACGGTGCTGGTCGCGCTGACGTGGACGGCCGACCTGCCACTCGGGGACCCCAGCGACGCGACGTTCCACCTGTGGACCCTCGCGCTCGAGGAGCAGTTCTACCTGGTGTGGCCGGCCCTGCTCCTCCTCGCGGCCCCGCGGCGGCGCGTCGGCATGCTGCTCCTCGGCGCGACCGGCGCCTGCCTGCTGGGGTGCCTGGCCACGGTCGTCTGGCTCCGCGCCGATCCCGACCTCGCCTACGCGCTGCCGACGTCGTGGGCGGTGTGCTTCGTCATCGGCGCGGCCTCCCGCGTGCACGCCGACCGGCTCGTCGCGGCGTGGGGTCCGCCGCCCGGCGCGGTGGTGGCCGCCGCCGCGTCGCTCGGAGTGCTGGCCGTGGTTCCATTGCGCGGTCACGCACTCACCTACCTGGCGGGAGGCCCGGCCATCGCGATGCTGACCACCGTCGTGCTGCTGGCCTGGCGTACCTGGGCCTCGGTGGACCACCCGGCTCTGCGACCCCTGGTCCTGCTCGGCACCGTGTCGTACGCGGCGTACCTGTGGAACTACCCGCTGACCGTCTGGCTCCGCCCCTACACCGACCTCGCGGGGCCGCTCGCGGTGGTGCTGACCCTCGTGTGCGCGGCCCTGAGCTGGCGGTACGTCGAGGCGCCGCTCCAGCAGCGCCGCACGCCGGTCGGGGCGGGCCGATGACCAGCGCGACGACCAGCCGCCGGGACTGGCAGCACTGGCTGCCCGACTCCGCGGCGGGGGTCGCCGTGCTGGTGCTCGGCCTCGTCGAGGTCAACGGCGACGGCTACTACCCCAGCATCCCCGCCGCGATGACGATGGTCGTCGGCCTCGCCCTCGCGGTCGGCCTGTCCCGCGTCGCACCGGCGAGCGCGCTCGCCCTGGCGTGGTTCGTGGGGATGGTGCAGGTCGTCAGTGGGACCGGCATCATGCTGGTCGAGGGAGTCGTCGCCGTCGTGGCGTTCGGCTGCGCCCGCTGGGGCCGGACGGCCACCGTGTGGCTGAGCGGGGCCTCGATCCCGCTCTCCGCCGTCATCGCGCTGCTGTGGCTCGACACCTTCCTGGCCCACCGGGTCCTGGACCTCACCGGCGTCGGGCTGCTCGCCGAGACCCTCTACCAGGACGACGGGGACTGGCGCGGTGCGGCCGGCCTGCTCCTCTTCGCCCTGCTCGCCACGCCGTGGCTGGCCGGCCTGGCGCTGCGCTTCCTGGACCGCGCGCGGTCCTCACAGGTCTCGCAGGTGGCCGCCGAGGCGCAGCGGGACCAGGCCGAGGAGATCGCCCGGCTGCGGGAGAGCCAGGCCCAGCTCGCCCGCGACGTCCACGACGTCGTCGGCCACTCCTTGGCGGTGATCCTCGCCCAGGCCGAGTCCGCGCAGTACCTGCCCGAGGCCGACACCTCGGCCCTGCGGCGGACCATGGCCACCATCGCCACCTCGGCACGCACCTCGCTCCAGGACGTCCGCCAGGTGCTGAGCGCGCCCGGCGGCGGCGCCGCCGGATCCCCGCAGGCGGACCTCGACGCGCTGGTCGAGGGGGTGCGGGCCAGCGGCCACGAGGTGGTCTCCACCGAGGTCGGCTCCTCGCGCCCGCTCCCCCCGGAGCTCGAGGTGGTGGCGTTCCGGGTCCTCCAGGAGATGCTCACCAACGCCATCCGCCACGGCCGCCGCGGCGAGCCGGTGCTCGTCGAGCGGCACTGGGAGGGCGAGCTGCGGCTGGAGGTCCGCAACGTCATCGGTGAGCCCGCGCCCGTCGACCACGAGACCCGCCCGATGGCCGTCGTGGATCCCGCCGCACCGGCCCGGACCGAGGGCGCCGGGCACGGCTTGGAAGGCATGCGGAGGCGGCTGGAGGCGGTCGGCGGGCGGCTGGACGTGCGCCGGCGCGAGGAGCCGGCCGGTGCGACGTTCACCGCGACCGCGTGGGTCCCGCTGAGGTCGAGCCGGTGACCGCGGCCGGCGCGACGGGCGAGATCGACGTCCTGCTCGTCGACGACCAGGACCTGTTCCGCGAGGGCGTGCGGGTGATCGTCGACGCCCAGGACGGCATGAGGGTGGTAGGCGCCGCCGGCGACGGCCTGGAGGCGGTGCGGCTGGTCGACCAGCTGCAGCCGGACGTGGTGCTGATGGACATCCGGATGCCCGAGATGGACGGCGTCGAGGCGACCCGGCAGATCTTCGACCCCGACCGCGCGGCGCGCCGGGGCAAGCCCGTGCGGGTGGTCGTGCTGACCACCTTCAACCTCGACGACCGGGCGGCGACGGCGATCCGGTACGGCGCCAGCGGCTTCCTCCTCAAGGACACCACCCCGATCCAGCTGCGCGACGCCATCCGCACCGTGCACGCCGGCAACGCGGTGCTCGCCCCGCAGGACCTCTCGACGTTGCTCGAGGGGCGGTTCCGCACGCGGGTGGCGGTGCCGGCGGCGTACGAGTCGCTGACCGAGAAGGAGCGCGAGGTGTTCGCGGCGGTCGCCCGGGGCCTGTCGAACACCGAGATCGCCGCCGCTCTCTACGCCGGCGAGTCCACGGTCAAGACCCATGTCGGGGCCGTGCTGCGCAAGCTCGGCCTGCGCGACCGCGTGCAGATCGTGGTCTTCGCCCACGAGCACGGCCTGGTCACCGGCTGAGGGCCGCCGCAGATCCGCGGTCCGGGAGGATCAGAAGCCGACGCGCCGCGGCGCCGACTCCCGCCGGACGACCTCGCCCTTGGCGTGGGCGGAGGCGCGCAGCTCGGCCTGGAAGTCGGCCATCCGCTGCTGCAGCGCGGGGTCCGCGGCGGCGAGGATGCGTACGGCGAGCAGCCCGGCGTTGCGGGCGCCGCCGACCGCCACGGTCGCGACCGGGACCCCGGCCGGCATCTGCACGATCGAGAGCAGCGAGTCCAGCCCGTCGAGGTGGCGCAGCGGCACGGGGACGCCGATCACCGGCAGCGGGGTCACGGCCGCCAGCATGCCCGGCAGGTGGGCGGCTCCCCCGGCCCCGGCGACGATGACCGAGAGCCCCCGGCCGGCGGCGGCGCGGCCGTAGTCGAGCATCTCCTCGGGCATCCGGTGGGCGGACACGACGTCGGCCTCGTGGGCGATGCCGAACTCCGCCAGCGCCTCGGCCGCCGCCTGCATGGTCGGCCAGTCGGAGTCCGAACCCATCACGATCCCGACGCGGGGCCGCTCGTCCAGCTGCTGGTCCATGGGGTTCACTCGCTCTCGTCGCCGAGGTCGCCACGGAACCAGGCGGCGGCGTGCCGCGCGCGCTCCAGGCAGTCCTCGAGGTCGTCGCCGTAGGCGTTGACGTGGCCGACCTTCCGGCCGGGTCGCAGCTCCTTGCCGTACAGGTGGACGCGCAGGCGCGCGTCGCGCGCCAGGGCGTGCGGGTAGCCGTCGTACAGCCGGCCCACCGGCGTGCCGTCCGGGCGGTCGGGCCCGCCGAGGATGTTGACCATCACCGTCCAGCGCGCCCGTGGGGCCGGCGAGCCGAGGGGCAGGTCGAGCACGGCGCGCAGGTGGTTCTCGAACTGGGAGGTGACCGCACCGTCTTGCGTCCAGTGGCCGGTGTTGTGCGGTCGCATGGCCAGCTCGTTGACCAGGATCCGCCCGTCGGTCGTCTCGAAGAGCTCGACCGCCAGGACGCCGGTGACATCGAGGGCGCCGGCGATCCGGAGCGCCACCTGCTGGGCGTGCGCGGCGAGGTCGGGGTCGAGGTCGGGCGCGGGCGCCACCACTTCGTGGCAGATGCCGTCGCGCTGGGTGCTCCAGACGACCGGGTACGCCGCGGCCTGGCCGCTCGGCGAGCGCGCGACGAGGGCGGAGAGCTCGCGCCGGAAGTCGACCAGCTCCTCGGCCAGCAGCCGGACGCCGGTGTCCCGGGCGACGGCGAACGGCTCGGCGCAGTCCTCGGCCGACCGGACGAACCAGACCCCCTTGCCGTCGTACCCGCCGCGGGTCGTCTTGAGCACGCAGGGGAAGCCGAAGGCCGCGACCTCGTCGACGTCGGTCACCACGGCGTTGCGGGGGCAGGGCACGTCGAGCGCGGCGAGCCGCTCCCGCATGACCGCCTTGTCCTGGGCGTGCACGAGGGCCTCCGGACCGGGGCGGACGGCCACGCCGTCGGCGGCGAGGGAGCGCAGGTGCTCGGTGGGGACGTGCTCGTGGTCGAAGGTCACCACGGCACAGCCGCCGGTCACCTCGCGGAGCACGTCCAGGTCGCGGTAGTCCCCGACGAGCTGGTCCGGGACCACCTGGGCCGCCGAGACGCCGTCGGCCTCGGCGAGCAACCGCAGGGGCACGCCCATGGCGGCGGCCGGCTCGGCCATCATCCGGGCGAGCTGGCCTCCGCCGATGACCGCGACACGGGGCGCGGCACCAGGTCCAGGGGCCGACGGGGAGGCGAGCTCGGGCACGGTCGGAACCCTAGAGCAGGGCGGCAGCGGCTCAGGCGGGCGGCTCCGTCTCGAAGCGGAGGCCCTTGCCTCGGATCGTGGTGATCAGCCGGGGGCGGCGGCTGTCGTCCCCGAGCTTGCGGCGGACCCAGCCCAGGTGGACGTCGATGGTCTTCGACGAGGTCCAGAACGTCGTGTGCCACACGTCGCGCATGAGCTCCTCACGGCTCACGATGTCACCGGCCCGGGCGATGAGCGCCTGGACCAGGTCGAACTCCTTGCGGGACAGGACCACCTCGTCGGCGCCTCGCCATGCGCGGCGGCTCTCCGGATCGATCCGGACGTCTTGTACTTCGAACATTTCTTAACCGTAGGCAGGTTGAAACCTGAACGGCCAGCAAATGCCCGAAAGTGCCAGTGGCAACTTCCGGCCAGAAATCCCACCCTTAAGGGTGAGACCGGTCTTAGTGTCTCCGGACGGCCAGCGGCTCCACGATGCCGAAGCCCCGGACCGGCCGCGCCGGCAACCGCCGGGTCTCGAACTGGTCCTGCGGCAGCAGCTCGGCGGTGGCGGTGTCGATGATGACGCGGTTGCGTCGCGCCACGGCCGTCAGGCGGGCAGCCATGTTGACCGGCGGGCCGAACACGTCGCCGAGCCGCATCACCACCGATCCGGTCGCCAGCCCGAGGCGGACGTCGGGCATGCGCTGGTCCCGGCCGATCACGTTGATGATCCCCTCGGCGGTGTCGTAGGCCCGGACGGGGTCGTCGTTCACGAAGAGGATGGAGTCGCCGATGCTCTTGATGACGCGCCCCCGCTGCTGGGCGACCACGTCCGCGGAGCGCGACTCGAACAGCTCCACCAGGTCGCCGATCCGCTCCTCGCTCAACTGGTTCGAGAGCGCCGTGAAGGAGACGATGTCGGCGAACCCGACGGTCAGCGTGGTGGTGTGGAGCTCGTCGGCGTCGTCGGTGAGCGCCTCGATGCGCGTGACCGCGGCGGCCAGGTGGCGCCGCCAGGCATAGATCAGGAGCTCCTCGAAGGGCTCGCTGAACTCCTCCAGGACCCGGCGGGCCGAGCTCATCCGCCCGCTGGCCGCACCCCCCTCGCCCTCAGGGGCCAGCAGGCTGCTCCCCTCCCGCTCCAGCTGGTCCAGCCGGTGCACCATCGCGGACACCTCCCAGTCGGCGAGGCGCGCCATGGTCTGGCCGACCGCCCGGGTGATGTTGACCGCGGTGTCGAAGTCGAACAGCCCGGTGCGCACCCCGGCGACGAGGGTGCTCAGCGCGACCACGTCCGCCGGCGTGTAGGCGACGTCGGCGCCGTGCTCCGGGAAGCCGAGCGCCCGCCACAGCCGCCGGGTCTCCTCCAGGCTGACGCCGGCGTCCTCGGCGACCTCGGCGGCGCTCAGCACCGGCTCACCGAGGACCCTGCGGTGCAGGTCCTCGGGCACGTCGGGGGGCGGGGTGTTCTCGGGCAGGTCGGGCACCTCTGGTCGGTCGGCGGTGGTGGTCGGCGGTGGACGGGCCTCCGGGATCCTCTCACCCGCGGGCCTCCCGACGGGCCGTCAGACCGCTGGCCGCACGTGGACGACGTCGCCGGCACCGACGGCCGTCTCACCAGCGGGGCCGACGACGAGGAGCCGCCCGGACGGGTCGATGCCGGTCGCCGTGCCCGTGAGGACCTCGCCCGAGGGCAGCTCCACGCGCACCTGCTGCCCCACGGTGACGCAGGCGTCGGCGTAGGAGTCCGCGAGCCTCATCCCCGCGAGGTCCCCGCCCGCCTGCCAGGCGTCGTACGCCTCGCGCAGGCCGGCCAGCAGCTCCACGAGCAGCTGGGTCCGGTCCGGCGCCTCGCCGGCCACCGCGAGCGAGGTCGCGGTGGCGACGGGCAGCTCGTCGGCCGTGAGGCCGACGTTGACGCCGATGCCGACGACCGCGGCCGGGCCGGCGGGGGTCTCCAGGCGCTCGACGAGGATCCCCGCCACCTTCCGCCCACCGATCAGCACGTCGTTGGGCCACTTCACGCCGGCGTCGAACCCGTGCGCCTTGAGCACCTTGTCGACGGCGTAGCCGGTCAGCAGCGGCAGCCACGGCCACGTGCGCGTCGGTGCGGACGGGCGGAGCAGGACCGAGAAGGTCAGCGCCGAACGGGCCGGCGTCTGCCAGGAGCGGTCGAGCCGGCCGCGACCCGCCGTCTGGTGCTCGGTGACGACCACGAGCCCCTCCGGGGCGCCGGCGCGCGCCCGCTCGGCCACGACGGCATTGGTCGAGGCAGCCTCGTCGAGGACCTCGACGGCGACTCCGGGAACGAGGTCGGGGGCGACGGCGGCGAGCCGGTCCCTGTCAAGGGGTGGGCGCTCGGGAGACGTGGTGGTCACGGGCACTACATTGACCCACGCCGCAACGACGACGCCATACCGACGCCAGCGAGGAGACCCCCGGACCGTGAGCGCAGAGAGCACCGAACGCCCCGGGCAGGGCACCGACGTCCCCGCGGACATCGACCTGCACACGACGGCCGGCAGGCTGGCCGACCTCGACCGCCGCCTCGACGAGGCGGTGCACGCCGGCTCGGCGAAGGCGATCGAGAAGCAGCACGCCAAGGGGCGGCAGACCGCCCGTGAGCGGATCGAGATGCTCTTCGACGAGGGTTCGTTCGTCGAGCTCGACGAGCTCGCCCGGCACCGGTCGACGGCGTTCGGCCTGGAGAAGAACCGGCCCTACGGCGACGGCGTCATCACCGGCTACGGCACGATCGACGGCCGCCAGGTCTGCGTGTTCTCCCAGGACTTCACCGTCTTCGGCGGCTCGCTGGGTGAGGTCTACGGCGAGAAGATCACCAAGGTGATGGACCTCGCCATCAAGACCGGCTGCCCGATCATCGGCATCAACGAGGGCGCCGGCGCCCGCATCCAGGAGGGTGTGGTCTCGCTCGGCCTGTACGGCGAGATCTTCCGCCGCAACGTGCACGCCTCCGGCGTGATCCCGCAGATCTCGATGATCATGGGCAACTGCGCCGGCGGCCACGTCTACTCCCCCGCGGTCACCGACTTCACGGTCATGGTCGACCAGACCTCGGCGATGTTCATCACCGGCCCCGACGTCATCAAGACCGTCACCGGCGAGGACGTCTCGATGGAGGAGCTGGGCGGCGCTCGCACGCACAACACCAAGTCGGGCAACGCCCACTACATGGCCTCCGACGAGGAGGACGCGATCGAGTACGTCAAGGCGCTGCTGTCGTTCCTGCCGCAGAACAACCTCGACGAGCCCCTGGTCTACGACGACCCGGCCGACCTCGAGGTCGGCGACCTGGACCGCTCGCTGGACACGATCATCCCCGACAGCCCGAACCAGCCCTACGACATGCACGACGTCATCCGGGCCGTCCTCGACGACGAGGACTTCCTCGAGGTGATGGAGCTCTTCGCGCCCAACCTGATCATCGGCTACGGACGGGTCGAGGGCCGGCCCGTCGGCGTGGTCGCCAACCAGCCGATGCAGTTCGCCGGCACCCTCGACATCGACGCCTCCGAGAAGGCGGCGCGCTTCGTGCGGACCTGCGACGCCTTCAACATCCCCGTGCTGACCTTCGTCGACGTCCCCGGCTTCCTGCCGGGTACCGACCAGGAGTGGAACGGCATCATCCGCCGGGGAGCCAAGCTCATCTACGCCTACTCGGAGGCGACCGTCCCGCTCGTCACGGTCATCACCCGCAAGGCCTACGGCGGCGCCTACGACGTCATGGGCTCCAAGCACCTCGGCGCGGACATCAACCTCGCGTGGCCGACGGCCCAGATCGCCGTCATGGGCTCCCAGGGCGCGGCGAACATCATCCACCGCAAGACGCTCGCGCAGGTCGAGGCGGAGGGCGGCGACGTCGAGGCCCGGCGGGCCGAGCTCATCGACGAGTACGAGACCACGCTGGCGAACCCCTACATCGCCGCGGAGCGCGGGTACGTCGACGCGGTCATCCAGCCGCACGAGACCCGCGTGGAGGTGGTCCGGGCGCTCCGGCTGCTGCGCTCCAAGCGCGAGACGCTGCCGCCCAAGAAGCACGGGAACATCCCGCTCTGATGGCCGAGGAGCAGCCCGACACCGCCGCCCCGGAGCAGCGCCCGCTGCTCCGGGTGGTCAGCCCGCACGCGACGCCGGAGGAGGTGGCCGCGCTGGTGGCCGTCCTCTCCGCGCTCGGGGGCGCCGAGGCGCCACCGGCGAAGCCCCGCCCGGAGTGGAACGCGCCGCACCGCGGCGTCCGCCGGCCGCTCGCGCCGGGCGCTGCCGCCTGGCGCGCCAGCTCGCTGCCTCGCTGACCGTCGCCGGATCCGGCGAAACGGCCCGCCGCCGGCGAAGGCCGTCCACAATCGTGAGCGAACCTTGAGGCTCGCAGCGTCGCTGCTTGAGATCGATCGGCCAGGCTCGGGGGGTCAAGAGACGGGGACGGCGACCGACAGCGGCGCTGCACCAGCGATGGGATGAGCGCGTGGACACGAGGGACGTGGGGTCCGACGGAGGGCAGCTGGTCCGCGGCGCACCCCCCGCGGGCCTCGACGACCCCCGCTACGTCCGGGCCCACGACCCCGGCCTGGCGGCGTACGCCCAGGAGTTCCTCGAGGCGGTCGACGACCTGCCGACCCTGCGCCCGACGGTGGGCTGCATCATCCCGGCCTACAACGAGGCCGAGACCATCGCCGGCGTCCTCGACTCGCTCCTGCAGCAGACGCGCCTGCCCGAGGCGATCCACCTGATCGTCAACAACACCAGCGACGAGTCGGTGGAGGTCGCCAGCCACTACGCCGGGCCGCACACGCGGATGACCCCGACCGGCGAGCAGACGACGGTCATCTACGTCCACGACATCGGGAAGAACCCGGACAAGAAGGTCGGGGCCCTCAACTACGGCTACTCCCTGGTCGAGCACATGGACTACCTGCTCGGCGTGGACGGTGACACGACCCCGGAGCCGGACGCGATCCAGCACCTCGTCGACGAGATCTCCAGCGACGCCCGCATCGGCGGCATCTCGGCGATCTACTCCATCGACGACTCGGCTCTCGAGGGCCCGGTGCAGAAGTTCCTCATCGCCGGTCAGCGTGCGCAGTTCTCCGCGTTCAACATGCAGAACCTGCTCAAGGGCCGGACCATGGCGGTGCTCGGCGGCCAGTTCTCCATCTTCTCCACGCAGGCGCTCCGCGACGTCATGCGCGACAGCCACCAGCGCGCGCCGTGGGTGAGCGACTCCGAGGTCGAGGACTCGCTGCTGTCGCTGCAGATCAAGTCGGCCGGCTACCTGACGAAGATCTCCTCCCGCGCCCGGGCCCACGTGGGCGGCATGACGACCTTCCGCTCGCTGGACGCCCAGCAGGTGAAGTGGAACTTCGGGGCGATCGACCTGATGTGGCCGGGCCAGCGCGGCGACACCAAGGGCCAGCCTTTCCACCCGAACCTCCGGCTGCGCTGGTTCGAGCACCTGTCGATGGTCATCAACATGACCACGAGGATGATGTTCCTCGTCCTGCTCATCGGCGCCCTCACCATCGACGCGTTCGTCTTCCAGGCCTGGTGGCTGATCCCCCCGGCGGCTGCGGTCTGGCTGAACTTCCGGGTGGCCCGCTCGATGGCGTTCGCGAACCGGCGCGACTACCTCTTCGCGCTGCTGGTCTTCCCCGCCGAGCTCTACATGGTGATCCGGATGGGCCACTTCGTGCGCGCCTGGCTGAAGTTCTTCAGCCGGCAGCAGACCGACAACTGGGCCGCCCAGGCGAAGGCCGAGCGCGGCAAGGGCACCGCCTGGACCTCTCCGTTCCTGGTGGCCACGGCGCTCCTGGCGGGTAGTGCCGCCGCCTGGCTGCAGCTGCCGACGCAGACCGTCTCCGGCGCCCTGCGCGTCGGTTGGCCGATCCTCGGCATCATCACCATCCTCCAGACGGTCTGGATGATCCTCAAGGCCTGCCGCCCGTACCGCGGCTTCAAGGCCTGACGCTCCACTCCCCCCGCTTCCTCCCGCTCCCTGGAGACTCGATGTCCGCTCCACGTCGCCACCGCCTGCTCGCGGCCTCCGTCATCCTCGCCCTGGCCGGCCCGCTGTCCGGCTGCTCGCTCGTCGACGCCCTCGCCGGACCCGAGGCCGTCGAGGCCGAGAACCCGGGCGCAGCAGCGACGCCGGAGCCGTATGCCTCGCAGTTCACTCGCGACGGCACGTTCCAGTCGCACATCGACATCGACGGGATGGACTTCGTCTACACGTTGTGGCCGACCAAGTCGACCCCCCGCACGAACGAGTGGTACCCCAAGGGGAAGAAGTACTTCTCCTTCACCTTCCAGGTCTACGACCTCCAGCGGAAGCTGCGGGACCCGTTCGCCACCAAGCGGAAGGCGTACCTGGGCGACATCAAGGTCACCTCGCGCACCGTCACGCGCGACGGCGGGAGGACCCAGCACCCCTACAAGCTCGACGCCGAGGCCTCGAGGATCACCTTCGACCCGGAGGCGGTGACGCACCCGCTCCACGGGATGCTGATCACCTCGCCGAAGGGCTCCTTCGAGCTGCGCAACCAGAAGATCGGTGCGATGTCCGCCGACACCTACGGGCTCGACCTCACCTTCACCGCGACGGTGAACGTCGAGCGCAGTCCCGGCTCCGGCAGCTTCGTCGAGCACCAGGTCAAGCAGACCGTGCCGATCTCGATCTTCGAGTCCGACACGCCCACCCGGGCTGCAGACATCCCGATCAACGCCAACTGAGGCGGGCCGTCGACCTCGGGGCGAGGATCAGACGGCCTCGGCCAGGCGGTAGCCGACGCCACGGACCGTCTCGATGAACCTCGGGCTGGCGCCGTCGTCCCCGATCTTGCGGCGGAGGTTGGCGATGTGGATCTCGACCGACCGCTTGTCGGCCTCGTTGACGAAGTAGGACGTGACGTACTGCTGCCCACGCATCGTCAGCACCAGGTCGGCCTTCGACCGCACTCGCCGACCGGTGTCGAGCAACGACGCCAGCAGGTCGAACTCGGTCCGGTTGAGGTCCACCGCGCCCCCACCGACGGTGACCACCCGGGTCTCGTGGTTGAGCGCGAGGCCGTTGAACCGCACCCATGAGCCCTCCACCGACACTCCGCCGACGGAGGGCACGGCGGAGGGCACGGCGGGGGGCACGGCGGGGGGCACGGCGGCGGCATGGGCGCCCGCCGGCGCAGCAGACTGTGGTGCCGACGCCGGCTCCGCTGGTGCGGGAGGCGGCTGGTGGGCCGGCGGCGGCGCGTACGCCGGCGGGGCGGGGGGCGGC
>NZ_JBNCOG010000052.1:0-18205 GCF_051280745.1 Nocardioides ureilyticus
GGCCGCGGCGCGAGCGGCGGCCACCGCCGCCACCAGCACCGCCGCCGGCGCCGCGGGACGGACGCTCGGCCGGCACCTCGACGACCAGGCCGCCCTCGACGGTCCGTCGCTCGCCGGGCGCGAGCTCGGTGAGCACCGGGTGGGTGGCCGCGGCGAGCCGGGTGATGGTCGGCTTGATGCCGGCCGCCCGGGTCAGGTCGCGGACGTCGCGGACCTGCTCGTCGGTCATCAGGGTGACCACGGTGCCCGCGGCGCCGGCCCGCGCCGTACGACCGGAGCGGTGCAGGTAGGCCTTGTGCTCGGTCGGCGGGTCGGCGTGGACCACGAGGGCCACGTCGTCGACGTGGATGCCGCGCGCGGCGATGTCGGTGGCGACCAGGGTGCTGGCCTTGCCGGAGTGGAAGGCCTCCATGTTCCGGGTGCGGGCGTTCTGGCTGAGGTTGCCGTGCAGCTCCACGGTCGGGACGCCCGACTTGTTCAGCTGCTTGGTCAGCGCCTTCGCGCCGTGCTTGGTGCGCGTGAAGACGACCGTGCGCCCCGGCGCGCTGGTCAGGTCGACCAGCACCGGCAGCCGGTGCTCGCGGGCGAGGTGCAGCACGTGGTGGTCCATGGCGCTGACCGGCGACTGCGCCGAGTCGGCCTGGTGGACAACGGGCTGGTGGAGGAACTTCTTGACCAGGACGTCGATCGCCTTGTCCAGGGTGGCCGAGAAGAGCAGCCGCTGCCCGTGCTCCGGCGTGGCGCCGAGGAGGCGGCGCACGGCGGGGAGGAACCCGAGGTCGGCCATGTGGTCGGCCTCGTCGAGGATGGTCACCTCGACGGCGCCGAGGTCGCAGTGGCCCTGGCCGATGAGGTCCTCGAGCCGGCCGGGGCAGGCGAGGACGATGTCGACGCCCTGGCGCAGGCCGCGGACCTGCGGGTTCTGGCCAACGCCGCCGAAGATTGTCAGCGTGGTGAGGCCGGCGGCGTTCGCGAGGGGCTTGAGCGCCTCCTCGATCTGGCCGACGAGCTCACGGGTCGGCGCGAGCACGAGGGCACGCGGCTTGCGCGCGGTGGCGGGCTTCCCGGAGGAGGCGAGGCGCGCGACGAGGGGGAGCAGGAAGGCGTAGGTCTTGCCCGAACCGGTGCGGCCGCGGCCGAGGACGTCCCGGCCGGCGAGCGAGTCGGGGAGGGTCTTGGCCTGGATGGGCGTGGGCGTGGTGATCCCGCGCTCGGCGAGGATCGCGGTGAGGTCGGCGGGGACGCCGAGGTCGGTGAAGGCCGTGCCGGTGGTGGCAGCAGCGGGGGCAGCAGTAGCAGAAGGCAACAGGGATCCGTCTCGATGGCGGGCTGTCTCGCCATGGGAACGGGCGCGAACTGACGTCGACGCGAGTGGCGGCTCCGGGGCGGGACTGGAACGGGCCGCATCCCCAACTGTAGGGATGCGGCCCGCAGAAAGCCCATCGGCGCGGCGTGAGATGGCTCTCGGCCGCACCGGGAATGCGGCCGCGCCTACTTGGTCAGCCCGTCCTTGACGTCCTTGGCGGCGTCCTTGACGTGCTCGCCGGCGTTCTTCACCGAGGCCGAGGTCTGGTCGGCCTTGCCCTCGGTCTTGAGGTCCTCGTCGCCGGTCGCGTCGCCGGCGCCCTCCTTGGCCTTGCCGCCCAGCTCCTCGGACTTGTTGCCCATCTTGTCGCCCAGTCCCATGTCAGCCTCCTGGTGATCGCGTGGTCGGCGTACGCCTGTCCGGTGACCGCCCACGACGACCGGGAAACCCGACCACGGGGGCGCGGGGCCGTCAGCGGAAGGCCAGCACCCCGTCGTCGATCGCGTCGCGCCGGATCGTCCGCACGTCGGTGAGGTAGTTCTGGTCGAGCTTCCACGGTGCCCGGTCGCCCTGGCGCGGCAGCCCGTCGAGCGCGCGCAGGACGTAGCCGGAGGAGAAGTCGAGGAACGGCCGCTCGGCGACCGACGGGTCCCGCTCGGCGACGAAGCTGCGCCGGCCGGTCTCGTCGAGGTGGCTGAGCATCCGGCAGACGTACTCGGCGACGAGGTCGGCCTTGAGCGTCCACGACGCGTTGGTGTAGCCGATCGTGTAGACGAAGTTCGGCACGCCGCTGAGCATCA
Source organism: Nocardioides ureilyticus (assembly GCF_051280745.1). Lineage (NCBI taxonomy): Bacteria > Bacillati > Actinomycetota > Actinomycetes > Propionibacteriales > Nocardioidaceae > Nocardioides > Nocardioides ureilyticus. Next base: position 2,107 of record NZ_JBNCOG010000052.1, read on the forward strand.
GCGCCTTGTACGACATGGTCTCGGAGAGCTCGACCGGCTTGCCGTCGATCTCCAGCCCGATCCCGCCGAACGGCTGCAGCCGGAGCCCGGTGGCGGTGACGATGACGTCGGCCTCGAGCTCGGCGCCGTCGGTGAGCCGGATGCCCCGCTCGGTGAACGTGTCGATCGCCGCCGTGACGATCGAGGCGTCGCCGCTGCGCAGCGCCTTGAACAGGTCACCGTCGGGCACGAAGCACAGCCGCTGGTCCCACGGGTCGTACGTCGGCCGGAAGTGGGTGTCGACGTCGATGTGCTCCGGCAGCTGACGGCTCACGCCGGCGCGGACGATCCCCTTGACGACCTTCGGCCGGCTCTTCGCCAGCTTGAAGGTGCCGATCGCGAGCAGGATGTTCTTCCACCGCACCAGCGGGAACCGCAGGCGCTCGGGCAGCCACTTCAGCGCCTTCGCCCACGGGTCACGGCCCGGCCGGCTGAGGATGTACGTCGGGGAGCGCTGCAGCATCGTCACGTGCGCGGCGGTGCCGGCGAGCGCGGGCACGAGGGTCACCGCGGTCGCGCCGCTGCCGATGACCACGACCTTCTTGCCCGTGGTGTCGAGGTCGTCGGGCCAGTGCTGCGGGTGCACCAGCTCGCCGGCGAAGTCGTCCTGGCCGGGGAAGACCGGCGCGTGGCCGGACTCGTAGTCGTAGTAGCCCGCACAGCTCCAGAGCAGGCCGGTGGTGAGCGTCCGCTCGCCCTCCGGGGTGTCGACGCGGACCGTCCACCGGGCCGCGTCGGAGTCCCAGCTGGCGCCGAGCACCTTGTGCCGGTAGCGGACCAGCCGGTCGACGCCCCGCTCGGCGGCGACGGTGCGGAGGTAGTCGAGGATGAGCTGCCCGTCGGCCAGCGCGGTGTCGCTGGGCCAGGGCCGCCAGCGATAGCCGAAGGTGAACATGTCGGAGTCGGACCGGATGCCGGGGTAGCGGAACAGGTCCCAGGTGCCGCCGCTGACCTCGCGCATCTCGAGGATGGCGACGCTGCGGCCGGGGTGCTTCTCGCGGACCTGGCAGGCCGCGCCGATGCCGGAGAGGCCGGCTCCCACGATGAGGACGTCGACGTGCTCGGCCGTCGACGGGGTCTGCTGGGGCTGGTGCTGGCTCTCGCTCACGAACCCATTATTGACAGATGTTCAACAGTCGGTCGAGGGTGACGCCGCTCACCGTGCCGCCTCGGACAGCCGGGCTACGCCGGCCAACCGGCGTACCGCTCGACGAAGCGGCGCAGCAGCGTGGCCGGCTCCGTGACCGACGCCGCCCGGGCCAGCCGCTTGAGCTCCTCGGCCCCACCGGGCTCGAAGTAGCCGTGGTGCTCGTAGACGTCGATGCGCAGGCAGAGCCCCTCGACGTCGAGCTCGGGGTGGAACTGGGTGGCGTAGACATGCTGCCCGATCCGGAAGGCCTGCACGGGGCAGGCGGGCGAGGACGCGAGCAGCACCGCCCCCTCGGGCAGCCGCGCGACGGCTTCCTTGTGACCCAGGTACGCCGTGAAGGTCTCCGGCAGCCCGCCGGTGACGGGGTCGGCGCGGCCGGCGTCGGTGAGGGTGATGTCGACGGCGCCGATCGGCTCGCCGTACGTCCGGTCGACCACCCCGCCGCGCAGCACGCCGAGCGTGCCGATGCCGTAGCAGCAGCCGAGGAAGGGCGTGTCCTCGGCGACGACCCTCTCGGCCAGGTCGGCGAGCTCGGCCTCCACCCGGCGCTGGGTGGCCGACTTCTCCTCGAGCGGGTCGCTGACGTTGAACGGCCCGCCACCGAGGACGATCCCCGACCAGTCCCCCGGGTCGACGGCGCCGAGCGGGCCCTGCTCGAGCCGCACGCGGCGCAGGTCGCGCTCGTCCAGGCCGGACGCACGAAGGACGGCCTCGTACTCACCGTCGGCCGCGGCATCCTCCGCGCGGGTCCCGAGGAAGAGGAAGGGCTTGGCGGGCTCGGTCAACGGGCGGGCGCCTGCACCGCCACGCCGCGCTCGAGGAGGCCGTCGACGTCCGGCACGCCCCACGCGGTGAGCGCCGCACGGGTGTGCTGGCCCGGCTCCTGCGACGGCGGCAGGCCCAGCGTCGCCTCGGTGCGGCTGAACCGGGGCGCGGGCACGGGCTGGAGCAGCTCGTCCTTGGTGACGAAGACGCCCCGCGCCTTCATGTGCGGGTGCTCCGCCGCCTCGCTGATCGGGATGATGCCGGCCACGCAGGCATCGGTGCCCTCGAAGACCTCGACCCACTCGGCCTGGGTGCGCTCCTGGAACCGGCGGGTGAAGACCTCGCGCATCTCGTCGTACCGGTCCAGCTCCAGCTGCCCGGGGCAGGTGTCCTCGACCTCGAGCAGCTTCACCAGCTGGGCGAAGAACTGCGGCTCGAGGGCGCCCACCGACATGTGCCGGCCGTCGGCGGTCTCGTAGACGTCGTAGAACGGTGCTCCGCCGTCGAGCAGGTTGACCGCCCGCTCCTCGCGGAACTGGCCGCCGGCGATGAACGCCGCGGTCATCGCGTTGAGGCTGGCGGTGCCGTCGACGATCGCCGCGTCGACCACCTGGCCCTGCCCGGAGACCTTGGCCTCCAGCAGCGCGGCGAGGATGCCGATGACGAGGTACGTCGACCCGCCGCCGAAGTCACCCACCAGGTTGCTCGGGAAGTGGGGACGGTCCTTGTCCTGGCCCAGCCCGAAGAGGGTGCCGGTGATCGCGATGTAGTTCATGTCGTGGCCGGCGGCCTGCGCCAGCGGGCCGTCCTGGCCCCAGCCGGTCATCCGGCCGTAGACCAGTCGCTCATTGGCGGCCAGGCACTCCTCGGGGCCGAGCCCGAGGCGCTCCATCACGCCGGGCCGCATGCCCTCGACGAGGACGTCGGCGCCGGCGACCAGCTCGAGCACCGTCTGCACGGCCTCGGGCTGCTTGAGGTCGAGCGCGACGCTGGGCCGCCCCCGGTTGAGCAAGTTGTGCGCGCCGCCGGCGAGCGCCTGGCCCCCGGGGCGCTCGACGCGGATCACGTCGGCACCCAGGTCGGCCAGCAGCATGCAGGCGTGCGGGCCGGGTCCGATCCCGGCGATCTCCACGACCTTCACGCCCCGCAGCGGTCCGGTGCCCTGCCCCAGCTCCACGCCTGTGTCCGTCATGGCCGCGATCATGACAGAGGTGCTGTCACGGTCGCGAGGGGCGGCCCGCGTCGTGGGAGTCCCTGACGCGCCCGGCACGTCAGGGACTCCCCCGTCGCCGGCCAGCCCGGGCACCCCGGTCAGGCAGCCGTCCGCACCGCCGAGCAGCCGGGCCGGCACGCCCGCACCGGACCCGGCCAGCCGGAGGCCATGAGCAGGGTGCCGACCTTGCCGGCAGTGACGCAGGACCGGTCGAAGACCTGCGACCACCCGAGCCGGACCGTGCGTCGCCCCTCGAGCGCCGCGTCGAGGTCCCGCTCCAGGTCCCGGCTGCGCTGGCCGGGACCATCGTGGAACATCCGCCCGTCCAGCTCCACCACCACTGCCAGGGGGTCGTAGTCGACGTCGCGGAGCTGGCGACGACCGTCCGTCCGGATCGCCTCGCGCTGGCGGGCATCCACCGGGAGCCCGTGGGGCCGCTCGACCAGGTCGAGGTAGCCGCGCTCCAAGACCGAGCACGTCCCGCTGGCCAGGTCGTCGAGCACGGCGGTCAGCCACGCGCGCCGCGGGTGGCGGGCGCGACCGGCGAGCTCCTCGGCCAGCCGACCGGGCGTCGTACGGCGGTCCCGGCACACCCGCGCGAGCACCTCGACCGCAGCCAGGTCGTCTCCCGCAAGGCCACCCAGGTCGATCGCGGCGACCTCCAGCCTCGTGCGTGGCGGTGCTGCGTTCCACCGCACGCGTCCGTCGAGGCGGAGCACCCGGCGCACCCGGTAACCGTCCGGCTCGGCCACTCGGCGCGAGTGGTCCACGGCCAGCTGGATCGGCCCCGGCCTACCCGCGCCGCTGTTGGGATCGACCAGCGCGGAGTCGAGGTCGAGCGCGGCCGGCCACAGCGCGAGCACGCCAGCCCATGCCCGCTGGCGCCAGGTCGGCGTCCCGGTGTGGTCGACGAAGACGCCAGGCAGCAGCCGGGTCAGCTCCCGCCGGCGCAGCAGCCGCTCGAGGTCGTGCGGCCGCGTGATGCCCTCCAGCTGCCACCGCGCGACCACGCCGTCCTGCTTCCGCAGCAACCGGGCCAGGTCGTCGTGGTGCACGTGACCATGCTGCGGCGGCGGGCCCGGCCGGAGCCAGGTCCCGATCCGGCCCTGTGGACGACGGGACGTGGGAGTCTGCGACGCACCAGGCGCGTCAGGGACTCCCACGAGGGAGGCAGGGCACGGAGGGTTCAATGGGCGGCATGATCCGCGACCTGACCGACCGCGAGGCCCGCGAGGCGCTCGTCCTGAAGTGGGGCACCGTCGAGGACGACGTCCTCCCGGCCTGGGTGGCCGAGATGGACTACGCGCTGGCGCCCCCGGTCGCCGAGGCGCTGGCCGCCGCGGTCGCCCGCGGGGTGACCGGCTACCCGCCGTTCACGCTCGACGGCGGCCCCCTCGGCGTGGCGTACGCCGGCTTCGCGGCGCGGCACTTCGGCTGGCAGGTGGAGCCGGAGCAGGTGCTGCCGACCGTCGACGTGACCGCGGGTGTCCGGCTGGCGATCGACGTGCTGAGCGGACCGGGGCCGGTGGTGCTCCCGCTGCCGGCGTACGCGCCGCAGCTGGCCCTGCCCGAGGTGTGCGGCCGCGAGCGGTGGGACCTGCCGGTGGAGCCGGACGCCGACCGGGTGACGGTCGACCTCGACCGGCTCGACCGCATGTTCGCCGACGGGGCCTCGACCCTGCTGCTCACCCAGCCGCACAACCCGACCGGCCACGTCCACACCCGTGCCGAGCTCGAGGGCATCCGGGACGTGGTCGCCCGCCACGGAGGCCGGGTCGTGAGCGACGAGATCCACGCGCCGCTCGTGCTGCCGGGCGCCGAGCACGTGCCCTACCTCGCCCTCGAGGGCGCCGCCGAGCACGCCGTCGCGGTGGTGGCCGCGTCGAAGGCGTTCAACACCGCGGGCCTGCGCTGCGCCCAGGTGGTGAGCGGCGACCCGGCGACCGCCGCACGGCTGGCCGGCGTGCCGATGGCGCGCAACGACTCCTGGTCCCCGCTGGGCGAGGTGGCCGCGGTGGCGGCCTACGAGCACGGCGACGCGTGGCTGGCCGCACTGCTCGAGCGGCTCGACGCGCAACGCACCCTCCTGACCGACCTCCTCGCCGAGCACCTGCCCGAGGCCCGGATGCGGCCGCTGGAGGCGACGTACCTGGCCTGGCTGGACCTGCGTGCCTACGGCCACGCCGACCCCGCCGCGGTCGCGCTGGAGCGGGGACGCGTGCGGGTGGCCGCCGGGCACGACTACCACCCGGGCCTGCCCGGCCACGTCCGGCTGAACATCGCCACCTCGCCGGAGCGGCTCACCGAGGTCGTGCGGCGCCTGGCGCGGGGCCTGACCTCGTGAGGCTGCCGGGCGCGGCCTAGCGCCGCCTGACCAGCGGGCGGGGCGCCTGCGGGAGCCAGGTCCGGGTGACGTGGTCGACGACGTGGACGCCCGGCGGCGCCTCGATCCGGTGCAGGCCCGGTACCTCCTCGCCGCGGCCCTCGTGCAACGCGGAGTAGACCTGCCACTCCCGGCGCTTGCGCGGCGCGCGCGAGGACTCGAAGTCGTCGGTGCTGCTCCAGTGCGCGAACTCGTCCTGGTCCAGCCACTTCAGCTCCACGCACATGCCCTCGGGCGCGACGATCCGCTCGGAGGTCTCGGGGAACTCCCGCACCTCCCACTCGAAGGCCTTGACGAAGGTGAACTCCGGGCCCATCGGGTAGACCCACGGCTCCAGGAACCGGAACCCGAGGTCGATCCAGGCCACCGACTCGCTCTCGATGCTCAGCGGGTGGCGCGGCACGGCGACCACGGCGTCGGAGTCCTCCAGCTGCCACGACAGGTCGGCCAGCAGCGCCTCCCCCTCCGGGGTCAGCACCATGTCGCCGTCCCACTTCATCGAGTAGCTCGTGCGCACGTGGGAGAAGGACCAGTTGTAGAAGTGCGTCAGCGAGTGCACCGAGTGCGGTGGTGTCGCCAGGTGCTCCGTCCCGGCGCGACTGACCCGGAAGGGGTAGGACGTCAGCGTGAACCGGTCGCCGGCGCCGCACTCCTCCGCGACCCGCTGGGCGACCTCGGGCGTGCCGTCGTCGGAGCCGTTGTCGACCAGGACGACGTGCTGGACCGCGCGGAACATCGGCGGCAGCACCCACGGCAGGTTCCGCGCCTCGTTGCGCACGCGGAAGACGCACGTGAGCCCCGGCGGCAGCGGCCCGTCCTGCCAGGCCCAGCGCACGTCGTACGCCGGGTCGCCCTCGAGGCAGGCGATGTCCGCGGGACGGCTCACCGCTGCTTGCCCAGGGCCTTGCGCAGGCCGCGGCGCGCCCCGGGCGGCACCATGGCCCGGACGCCGTGCGGGATCCGGTCGACCGCGCGGCCGGCGCCGGGGCCGGCCGGCTGACCGGCGCCACCCTGCCGGCGGCCGTCGCGCTCGGCGGCCAGGGCCGTGGACTGGCTGACCGCCTCGGCCTCCTCGTAGAAGTCCGCGTACGCCGTGCGCAGCTCGTCGAGCCGGTCGTGGGCCTCGGCGGTGTCGCCGTCGGGGTCGGCGAGCCGGTCCAGCTGCTGCCAGGACTCCTCGGCGACCTCCCGGAGCCGCGCCGGCACCTGCACGTCGTCCCAGGTCAGCTGGACCCGCCGCAGGCCCGGGTCGATGAACTGGTGGACCCGGCGGATGTCGTTGGCCGACGCCGACGTGACCGCGTCGAGGTCGAAGAGCCGGCCGAGCCCGAAGACCGGGATCGTCCAGTCGGTGAGCATGTCGTGGTAGCGCACGAACGCCCGGTCGCTGCCCCGCGTCGCGCGCTCGGTGTGCAGCATCATGTTCACCCAGGCGGCGGTCCGGCTGATCTCGCCGAACCGGCCGGCGACCTTCCCGCCGGCGTAGTACTTCTGCTTGCTGCCGACCACCTCGGTCACCGGGCGCAGCATCGTGACGTAGGCCGGTGTCGCGTCGCAGCGCAGCGCCGCGCTGCGCCACAGGCCCAGGAACCACGCCAACCGCGGGTCCTTGACGACCAGCTCCGGGCCGCCCTCGACGAACTGCTGCTCGAGCCACTCGTGCAGGCGCGTCCGCAGCGGGTCCAGGGTCGCGAGCTTGCCGGCCTCGAACCACGCCGCCGGCCGCGCGTCGGACACCGCGACGTTGCACCGCTGCAGCAGCTCGTGGTGGAAGTCGACCACCCACTGCGGCTCGCCGAAGCCCTTCGGGTTGGTCTCGTCCGCGTCGACCTCCGGCTGCGGCACGTGCATGCCCAGCGTCTGCAGCGTCCCGGACATCGTGCTCGTCCCGCTGCGGCCGGAGCCGACCACGAACACCACCCGCCGCTTGACCGGAGGGGCCGGCGGGACAGCGGACGTCGACATGGCCCTCAGCGTAGAAGATCGGGTCGCCCGTCCCACGGCCACGGCCACGACCGACCCGTGGGTCAGCCCAGTGAGCGGGTCTGCGCGGCGATGACGTCGGCGTACCAGCGGAAGGACCGCTTCGGCGTGCGCACCTGCGTCTCGTGGTCGACGTGGACCAGGCCGAACCGCTGGCGGTACCCCTCGGTCCACTCGAAGTTGTCGAGCAGCGTCCAGCAGTAGTAGCCGCGCACGTCCACGCCGCGCTGCACCGCGTCGGCCACCGCGCGCAGGTGCCCGTCGAGGTAGTCGATGCGGGCCTGGTCGTCGACGACCCCGTCGGCGTCCGGCCCCACGTCGTACGCCGCGCCGTTCTCGGTGATGAACAGCGGCGGCAGGGCGGCGCGGAACCGGGCGCGGAACATGATGAGCCACTCGCGCAGCGCCTCGGGGACGACCGGCCAGCCGAAGTCGGTCGTCGGGTAGCCCAGCAGCTCCCGGAACTCGAACGGCATCTCGGCGTCCTCGCCGGCGGCGCCGATCTTCATCGGGTTGTAGTAGTTGATCCCGTAGAAGTCGAGGGGTTGGCGGATGGTCGCGAGGTCGCCGTCGCGCACCACGTCCTCGAGCAGCGGCGCGAGGTCGACCGGGTAGCGGCCCAGCAGCATCGGCTCGATGAACAGCCCGTTCCACAGCGCGTCGAAGAGCTTGGTGGCGCCCACGTCGGCGGCGTCCTCGGAGGCCGGCCACATCGGGGCGTGGTTGTTGGCGCAGCCCACGCTGACGGTGGCGCCGGCCGGCGCGGACCCGCGCAGGGCGATCGCCGCGCGGCCGTGCGCGAGCAGCAGGTGGTGGGCCGCCGGCAGCGCGTCGAACATCAGCGCCCGGCCCGGGGCGTGCATGCCGAGGCCGTAGCCCATGAGCATGGCGACGTTCGGCTCGTTGACGGGGATCCAGTGCTCCACGCGGTCTCCGAACCGCTCGCCCACCACGGCGGCGTACTCTGCGAAGCGGTCGATGGTGGCCCGGTTGAGCCAGCCGCCGTCGTCCTCGAGCGGCTGCGGCAGGTCCCAGTGGTAGAGCGTGACCATCGGCTGGATCCCGGCGGCGACCAGCGCGTCGAGGAGCCGGTCGTAGAAGTCCAGGCCCTCGTGGTTCAGGGCCCCGGAGCCGGCCGGCTGGATCCGCGACCACGAGAGCGAGAGGCGGTAGCCGCCGACGCCGAGGTCCTTCATCAGCGCGACGTCCTCGTCGAACCGGTGGTAGTGGTCGCAGGCGACGTCGCCGGTCGCGCCGTCGAGCGTCCGTCCCGGCGTGTGGCTGAAGGTGTCCCAGATCGACGGCCCGCGTCCGCCCTCGGCCGCGGCACCCTCGACCTGGTAGGCGGCCGTGCTGGTGCCGAACCGGAATCCCGGGGGGAGCTGGGGCAGGTCAGGTCGTCCGTCGGGCACGGGCACAATCATGGACGTGACCGTCGAGATCCGCCGGGGTTCCGCCCGTTTCGTCAGCCGTTCTCCCGGCATGGTGACCCACCACGCCTTCTCGTTCGGTGAGCACTACGATCCCGAACGGCTCCGGTTCGGGCCGATGGTCTGCCACGACGACCACCACCTCGGGACGGGGAAGGGCTTCGACACCCACCGGCACAGCGGGCTGGACATCGTCACCTGGGTGGTCGCCGGCCGGCTCGAGCACCGGCACTCGGGGGGCGGGCCGACGGTGGTCGAGGCCGGCCAGGTGGCCGTGCTCGCCACCGGGTCGGGCGTCGAGCACAGCGAGCACGCGACCGAGGACGGCCGCGCCCGCTTCGTGCAGGTGTGGCTCACCTCCGCCGACGACGCCGCCGCCGGCGCCGGCGACCCGTCGTACGACGTGAGGTCGGTGCCGGCGGTGACCGGCTCGCTCGTCGAGGTGGCCCGCCCCCAACCCGGCGCGTCACTGCAGCTGGCCCGCCTCGACGCGCTCCAGACGCTGGCGCTGCCGGTGGCGCCGAAGGTGCACACCTACGTCGTCACGGGCGCGCTCACCCGCAGCTCGATGGCCGAGCCGCTCGCCGCCGGCGACGCGTTCCTCTTCACCGACGAGCCGGCGCACGAGGTGACCGCCGCCGTCCCCACCGACCTGCTCGTCTGGACCTTCGACGACTGACCCCCCACCCGTCGAAGTGGCGCGGCCACAGGGTCGAGGTGGGGCGGCTACAGGGTCGAGGTGGCGGGCCTGAGGAACCGGCGCGCCACCTCGACCCTGCACGCGCGCCACCTCGACCCTGCACGCGCGCCACGTCGACGGGTCAACAGATGATCGGGAGGGCGCCGGGGCGGACCTCGACGACCAGCGGCTCCTCGGCGAGCGGGGGCAGCACGCCGAGGTGCTCGCCGTCGCCGCCGACGGGGACCGGCCGGGCCGCGTCGGCACGCAGCTCGACCCGCCGGCCGGTGAGCACGGTGACCTCGGGCAGGTCGACGTGGCCGCCGTCGTACACCTTGGGCAGCGACCGGACCAGGGCCGCCTTCGACGCCGCCTCGATCACGACCACGTCGAGCAGCCCGTCGGAGACCGAGGCGGCGGGGGCGATCTTCATCCCCTTGCCGTAGTACGCCGAGTTGGCCACCACCACGGTGGCGGCGTCGACCTCGTGCTCGACGTCGTCGACGCGCAGCCGGTAGCGGGCGGGCGAGTACCCGAGGAGCGAGCGGACGGCGGCGTACGGGTACTGCAACCGCCGGGGCAGCCAGCCGACCCCGTCGACGACCTGGGCGGCGCGGGCGTCGACGCCGGCGTACACCGATCCGGCCACCTCCCGGGTCGCGGCCCCGGGGAGGGAGCAGCAGAGCAGGTCCACCCGGCACACCTCCCGGCCGAGCAGCAGGGCCGCCTGGTCGGCCGGCGAGGCGGGGAGCCCGAGCATCCGGGCGAAGTCGTTGCCACGGCCCGCCGGCAGCACGGCCAGCGTCCCGCCGGCCGCCGACACCGCGCCCGCCAGCGAGGAGAGCATGCCGTCGCCGCCGACCGACACCACGACGTCCCCGCGCTCGACGGCCGACCCGACGAGCGAGACCATCGCCCGCGGGCCCGGCGAGTAGGTCACGTCGACGGTCGCGCCGGCCTCGCGGAGCAGCCGGGCCACCGGCACCACCGCCTCGGGCGCGGCGCCGCCACCCGACGCCGGGTTGACCAGGAAGGTGAACGATCGGGTCGTCACGGGACCAGCACCCCCGGGTTGAGGATGCCGGTGGGGTCGAGGTCGGCCTTGACCGCCCGCAGCACCGACACCCCGAGCTCGCCGATCTCGGCGGCCAGCCACGGCCGGTGGTCGGTGCCGACGGCGTGGTGGTGGGTGATGGTGGCGCCCGCGGCGACGATCGCGTCGCTGGCTGCCGCCTTCGCGGCCCGCCACCGCTCGATCGGCTCCTCGCCGGCCTTCGCCGCCACGGTGAAGTAGAGCGAGCACCCGGTCTCGTAGACGTGACTGATGTGGCACAGCACCAGGACCGGCTCGCCGAGGGCCCCGGTGAGCGCCGTGCGCACGTCGTCGTACAGCCGCTCGACGTCGGACCAGAAGGTGGCCGTCTCCAGCGTCTCGACCAGCACGCCGACGTCCAGCATCGAGTCCCGCAGGTACGGCGCATCGAAGCGGCCGCGCGCCCAGGCCCGCCCCGGCTCCTCCCCGAGCGGCGTGCCGCCGAGGCCGGCGAGCACGTCGGCGACCGCCCGGCGGCGGGTGGCCACGACCGCGGGCTCGCCCTCGTGGCCGACGACCATCAGGCAGCCGCCGGCGTCGCCGGAGCCGAGCTCGGCCGGCCGCGCGAGGTTCAGCGCCGACTCGTGCTCGTCGGAGAGCCGGAGCACCGTCGGCAGCAGGCCGGTCTGGGCGAGGGTGCGCATCGCGGCCGCGCCGTCGGCGAAGGAGGGCCACCGCCAGCCCTCGTAGACCTTCTCGGCCGGCAGCCGGCGCACGCGCACGGTCACCTCGGTGATCACGCCGAAGGCGCCCTCGGAGCCGAGGAGCAGCTGGCGCAGGTCGGGGCCGGCGGCGGTGGCCGGCGCGCTGCCGAGCCGCAGCTCACCCCGGGGGGTGGCGACCCGCAGGGCGACCACGAGGGCGTCGAACCGTCCGTAGCCGGCGCTCGACTGGCCGCTGGAGCGGGTGGCGGCGAACCCGCCGATCGAGGCGTGCTCGAAGGACTGGGGGAAGTGCCCGAGGGTCAGCCCCTCGGCGGCGAGGAGCGCCTCGGCCTCGGGCCCTCGCAGGCCCGGCTCGAGGGTGGCGGTCATCGACGTGGGGTCGACGGCGAGCAGCCGCTTCATCCGCACCAGGTCGAGCGAGACGAGCCCGGCGTACCCGTCGCGGCGCGCGGCGAGGCCACCGGTCACCGAGGTGCCGCCGCCGAACGGCACGACGGCCAGGTGGTGCTCGACCGCGAAGGCCAGCACCGCCGCGACCTGGTCGTGGTCGCCGGGGCGCACGACGACGTCGGGGGCGTCGGTGAGGTCGCCCGCGCGCTGGCGGAGCAGGTCGGGGGTGGACTTGCCGCGCGTGCGCAGCCGGCGGGTGAGGTCGTCGGTGCGGACGTGGGCGGGGCCGACCAGCTCGGCGAGGCCGGCGACGAGGCCCGGCGCGATCCCCGGCTCGGGCGGTGCGACGTCGTCGAGGGCCGGCCGCTCGTCGAGGCCGAAGACCAGCTCGACGAGGCCGCGGGCGGGCTCGGGCAGGGCGCCGGCCCGGGCCGGGTCGCCCCAGCGGCTGGGGTGCATCTCGACGGTGTGCTCGAACGTCTCCATGCGTTACACTGTGACATATGCCGTCACTTCGTCACAACGGGTCGTCCGAGGACAGCCCTGCGACCGAGTCCGACCGCGGCCCCCGCGACGCCTACCTCGACGCCGCCCGGGCCTGCATCCTCGACCTCGGCTGGCGGCGTACGACGCTGACCGAGGTCGCCCGCCGGGCGGGGGTCTCCCGGATGACGATCTACCGCTCCTGGTCCGACATGTCGCAGCTCCTCGGCGACCTGATGACCCGTGAGTGGCGCGGCGTCGTGACCGAGGCCGTCGCCGCGGAGGACCCCTCGCGGCCCGCCGTCGAGCGACTGGTCGAGGAGGTCGCACAGACGGTGCGCGTGCTGCGCGAGAACGAGCTCTTCGTGCGGATCGTGGAGCTGGACCCCGAGCTGATCCTGCCCTACCTGCTCTCCCGCCGCGGCCGCTCCCAGGAGCTGGTCCTCGACGTGGTCGAGCGCGCGATCGGCGCCGCGCAGGAGACCGGCGAGGTCCGGGCCGGCAACCCGCGCGCCATGGCCCGCGGCCTGGTGCTCGCGGCGCACGGGTTCGTGCTGTCGGCGCACACCATGGTCGACGAGGCCGTCAGCGAGGCCGACCTCGACGAGGAGCTGCGCGTGACGCTCACCCGGGCGCTGCAGTCATGAGCCCGCGGATCGCGCCGGGCCTCGACGGCGTGCCGGTCGAGGTGGACCTGGTCGTGGTCGGCCTCGGCATCACCGGCGCCGGCGTGGCGCTCGACGCCGCGGCCCGCGGCCTGTCGGTGCTGGCCGTCGACGCCCACGACCTCGCCTTCGGGACGTCGCGGTGGAGCTCGAAGCTCGTCCACGGCGGGCTGCGCTACCTCGCCAAGGGCCAGGTCGGCGTCGCCCACGAGAGCGCGGTGGAGCGCGGGATCCTGATGGAGGTCACCGCTCCGCACCTGACCCGGCCGATGCCGATGCTGCTGCCGCTCACCAGCGGCGTCACCCGCGGGCAGGCCGCCCTCACGGCGGCGGGCCTGCGCGCCGGGGACGCGCTCCGGCGTGGCGCCCGGACCTCGGTCGAGACCCTCCCCCGACCCCGCCGGCTCTCGGCCACCGAGACCCTCGCCCTCGCGCCCCCGCTGCGCCCGGCCGGCCTGCGCGGCGCCCTGATCTCGTGGGACGGGCAGCTCGAGGACGACGCCCGGCTGGTCACCACCGTCGCCCGGACCGCCGCCGGCCACGGCGCCCACGTGCGCACCCGCGCCCGGGTGCTCTCCGCGACGGGCCGCGAGGTCCACCTGCGCGACGAGACCACCGGTGGCACCACCACGGTGGCCGCCCGCGCGGTCGTCAACGCCGCCGGGGTGTGGGCCGGCGACCTGGTCGAGGAGGTGACCCTGCGGCCCAGCCGCGGGACCCACCTGGTCCTGCGCGCCGACGTCCTGGCCGGTCTGCGGGTCTCGGTCTTCGCACCCGTCCCCGGGGAGACCAACCGCTTCGTGCTGGTCCTTCCTCAGCCCGACGGCACCGTGTACGTCGGGCTCACCGACGAGCCCGTGGACGGCCCGGTCCCCGACGTGCCGGAGCCGACCGAGCCGGAGATCGGCTTCCTCCTCGACGTGGTCTCCGCCGCGTTCGCCCGGCCGCTGCACCGCGACGACGTGGTCGGCGCCTTCGCCGGCCTCCGGCCGCTGCTGCACACCGGCGGGGACACCGACGGCGCGACCGCCGACCTCTCCCGCAAGCACGCCGTGCTCGTCGGCCGCTCGGGCGTCGTCACGGTCGTCGGCGGGAAGCTGACGACCTACCGTCGGATGGCGCAGGACGCGGTCGACGCCGCCGTCGCCCACGCCGGCCTGCCGGCCGGCCCCTGCCGCACCCGCGCACTGCCGCTCCTCGGCGCCGCGCCGCGGCCCGTGCTGGCCGAGCTCGAGCAGCCCGAGCGGCTGGTCCGCCGCTACGGCACCGACGCCGAGCTGGTGCTCACCAGCGCGCGCGAGACCACCGGGCTCGACGACGCCGCGCTGCTGGCCCCGGTGGCCGAAGGGGTGCCCGTGACACTGGCCGAGCTGGTCTTCGGGGTGACCCACGAGGGCGCCGCGGACGTCGACGACCTCCTGGACCGGCGTACCCGGGTGGGGCTGGTGGCCGCCGACCGTGCCCTCGCGGAGCCCGCCGCCCGCCGTGCCCTCGGGCTCGCCCGAGGCGCCGTCCACTGAGGCCCACCGGGGTCCACCGAGGTTCACCGAGGCGCCATCCCGCGCCCCTCGACGGATGTCGGTGGGCGGCGCCACACTGCTGACGTGGACCAGGCGAGCACCGGGGCGACCATCACCCGACCGACGGCAGACCGGACGAGCGACGACCACCGGTCGGAGCTCGGCGACTTCCCCAGCCTGACGGCGCGGTACGAGCGCGAGCTGCTCGCCCACTGCTACCGGATGAGTGGCTCGGTCCACGAGGCCGAGGACCTGGTGCAGGAGACGTTCCTGCGGGCGTGGAAGGCCTCCGCCGACTTCCAGGGCCGCAGCTCGGTGCGCACCTGGCTGCACCGGATCGCCACCAACGTCTGTCTGACCAACCTCGAGGGCCGCCCCCGCCGGCCGCTCCCCGCCGGCCTGGGGACGCCCGATCAGATGGCGGGCGAGGCGCTGGAGCAGGACCACGAGGTCGCCTGGCTCGAGCCGGTGCCCGACGCCGCGGTGGTCGTGGCGGAGCGCGACTCCATCCGCCTCGCCTTCGTCGCGGCGCTGCAGCACCTCCCCGCCCGGCAGCGGGCGGTCCTCATCCTCCGCGACGTGCTGCGGTGGTCGGCCGCCGAGGTCGCCGACGCGCTCGACACCACGGTGGCGGCGGTCAACTCGGCCCTGCAGCGGGCCCACGCCCAGATGAAGGCTTGTGGTCTCACCGAGGACACCGTCGAGCCGACGCTCACCGAGGGGCAGCGCCAGCTGCTGGACCGGTACGTCGACGCCTTCTGGCGCAAGGACGTCGGGGCGATCGTCAGCATGCTCACCGCCGAGGCCACCTGGGACATGCCGCCGTTCACGAGCTGGTTCAAGGGGGCCACCACGATCGGCTGGCTGATCGGCACCGAGTGCCCCGGCGGCGCCCACGACATGCCGATGGTCGCCACCTGGGCGAACGGCCAGCCGGCGTACGGGCTCTACATGCGCACGCCCGCCGGGGACTTCGCACCGTTTCAGCTTCAGGTCATCGAGCTCGAGGGCGAGCAGGTGCGCCACGTGACGGCCTTCTTCGACGAGCGGCTCTTCGCGACGTTCGGGCTGCCGGACCGGCTGCCCGCCGACCACCGGCCGGCCTGAGCCAGCTCGGAACGGGTCAGCGGGGCCGGGCTGGACCACCCGGCTGGACCACCGGCCCTTTCGCCGCCGTTCCCGCGACGCCGGGGCCGCGGCTTCCTAGGGTGACGTCCGTGCTGGAGCCGACCGTCCCCGGAGGAGCGACCGAGGCCGCCGAGCTGCTGGACCGGGCCCGGGCACTCCTGCACGAGGGTGCGGTCCACGAGGCGCTCGACGCGCTCGCCGGCCTCGACACCGGGCACCTCGACACCGGGCAACTCGACACCGGGCACCTCGACACCGGGCACCTCGACACCGGGCACCTCGAGGAAGGGCACCTCGACCACCGGGGGCGCGCACGCGCCCTGGCCACGGCGCTCGAGTGCCGGCTGGCGCGGGGCGACCTCGCCGAGGCGATGGCCCACGGCGACCGGCTCGAGGCCCTCCTGCCGGACCTGCTGACCGCGGGCGACGACTCCGCGGCGGTCGCCCACCACGCCCGAGGCGAGCTCGCCTCGGCGCTCAGCGAGCCGGCGCACGCGGCGCAGCACTACGC
Source organism: Nocardioides ureilyticus (assembly GCF_051280745.1). Lineage (NCBI taxonomy): Bacteria > Bacillati > Actinomycetota > Actinomycetes > Propionibacteriales > Nocardioidaceae > Nocardioides > Nocardioides ureilyticus. The sequence continues at coordinate 18,204 of NZ_JBNCOG010000052.1, forward strand.
GG
>NZ_JBNCOG010000053.1:0-17135 GCF_051280745.1 Nocardioides ureilyticus
GCCGCGAGCAGGTGCGCAAGGTCCGCACGGCCGGGCCGGCCGACCGCGTGGTCGAGGGCCAGAAGCGGGTCCGGCTCGTCGTGCGCTGACCCGTCGTGGCCCCGGGCCGCGTCAGCGGCCGACGGCCCGGGGCCACGACGTCAGAGGCGGACCAGCATCTTCCCGATGTTGTCGCCGCGGTGGAGCCCGAGGAACGCGGCCACGGTGCTGTCGAGACCCTCGGTGAAGGTCTCGCGGTACCGGACCCGGCCCTCGGCGACCCAGGCGCCGGCACGCTCGTAGAACTCGCGGGCCGCGTCGCCGTGGTCGGTGACGATGAACCCGCGCATCGTGACGCGACGGCTGACCAGCAGCATCAGGTTCCGCGGGCCCGGGGCGGGCTGCTCGTCGTTGTAGGACGCGATCGCGCCGCACAGCGCGATCCGGCCGAAGTCGGCCATCCGCCCGATGGCGGCCTCGAGGTGGTCGCCGCCGACGTTGTCGAAGTAGACGTCGACCCCCCGGCCGTCCAGCCGGTCCGCGAGCTGCCGCGCGACCGGGCCGTCGTGGTAGTCGAAGGCGGCGTCGAAGCCGAGGTCCTCGGTCAGCCACCGCACCTTCTCCGCCGAGCCGGCGGAGCCGATCACGGTGGACGCGCCGAGCTCCCGGGCGACCTGCCCGACGATCGAGCCGACCGCCCCAGCCGCGCCGGAGACGAAGACCGTGTCGCCCTCCTGCACCGGCGCGATGCGGGTCAGCCCGACGTACGCCGTGAGGCCGGGCATGCCGAGCACGCCGAGGTAGGCGCTGGCGGGCACCTGGCCGGCGTCGACCTTCCGCACCTGAGCGGCGGGCAGCAGCGCGTGCTCGCGCCAGCCGGCCTGGTGCAGGACCGTGTCGCCGGGGGAGAGGCTGTCGTCGCCGGAGGCCACGACCTCGCCGACCGCTCCGCCCTCGAGCGGCGCGTCCAGGGCGAAGGGCGGCACGTAGGACTTCGTGTCGTTCATCCGGCCGCGCATGTACGGGTCGACCGACAGCACGGTGTTGCGCACCAGCACCTCACCCGGGCCGGGGTCCGGCAGCTCGGTGGTGACGGTGCGGAAGTTCTCGGGGGTCGGCCAGCCCTGGGGGCGGGAGGCCAGGTGGATCTCGCGGGTCGTCGTGGTCATGCCGCCGATCCTGGCAGCCCGGTGGAGAGCAGCCGCGGCGGAGGGCTCCGGACGCAGCTCGGCCCCGGCCGGTGGGCCGGGGCCGAGCTGTCGTCGAGCTGTCGAGCGGTGGTGGAGCCTCAGCCCTGGATGCCCAGGGCGAACTCCACGGAGCCGTTCGGGTCGACCGCGGCGTCGAGGATCTTGTCGTCGAGCATGGTCGCGGCCTGCTCGTCGAGGTAGACCGTGGCGCCGGCCTGCTCGACCACCTGGTCACCGGGCTCGCCGCGCTCGGCGGCGGTCACGGCGAAGGCGGGCTGCTCCGAGGGGCTCTCGGAGGTGATCCGCAGGCCGGCGGTCTCCGGCAGGCCGGGCTGCGAGGTGATGTCCTTGACGATCGTGCTGGCGTTCTCGGTGAGGGTGAGCATGTGCTCGCCTCCTCCAGATCGAGTGCAGGTCCCTCCCCACCGTTCCCGACCGGGCGCCACGACACAAGTCGACGCCACGCCCGGGCGCGCCATGGCACCCTGACGCCGTGGCCCTCTCCCGACGTCGCCGGGCGCAGGCGTGGCGGTCGGTGCCGGACCAGCACGGTCGCCGGTTCGTCGTGACCGGGGCCAGCAGCGGGGTGGGTCTGGAGACCGCCCGTGCGCTGGCCGGTGCCGGCGCCGAGGTGGTCCTGGCCGTGCGCGACCGCGCCAAGGGGGAGCGGGTGGCCGCGTCGATCGAGGGCCGCACCGAGGTTCGGGTGGTCGACGTCGCCGACCTGTCGTCGGTCCGCGCGTTCGCCGCCGGGCTCGTCGAGAGCGGGGGAGTCGACGTCCTCGTCAACAACGCCGGAGTGCTGGGCGTGCCCTACTCCCGGACCGTCGACGGCTTCGAGACCACGATCGCTACCAACCACCTCGGGCACTTCGCGCTCACGAACCTGTTGCTGCCGGCCCTCCGCGACCGGGTGGTCGTCGTCGGCTCGCGCTCCCACTGGCACGGTGTCGTCGACCCCGACGACCTCGGCTGGGAGCGACGCACCTACCGCCCCTACGCGGCGTACGCCGCCTCGAAGCTGGCCAACCTGCTCTTCCTCGGCGAGCTCCAGCGGCGGCTGACCGCCGCCGGCTCGGTGCTGCGCGCCACCGGCGCGCACCCCGGCTCCACCGCCACCGCGATCACCGGCGGCTCCGGGAACCCGCTCGTCACGCGCATCGGCGCGTGGGGCCACCGGCTGGTCGGGATGGAGGCCTGGGAGGGCGCGCTCCCGGTGCTCCACGCCGCCACGATGGACGTGCCCGGCAACACCTACGTCGGCCCGCACGGTCGCGGGGAGCTGAAGGGCTGGCCGGCCCCCGCGCGCCGTGCCCCGCAGTCCCTCGACCCCGACCTCGCCCGCCGGCTGTGGGAGCGCTCCGAGGAGCTCACCGGCACCTCGTTCCCGCTCTGACCCGTCGAGGTGGGGCGTGTGCATGGTCGACGTGGCGCGCCTGCCGGGTCGACGTGGCGCGCCTGCAGGGCCCGACCGTGGTGGTTGGCGGACGGACGACCCACGACCGAGCGGGCCGGGTCAGGTCACTCCGCGATCGTGACGGCCTCGATGTCGACCGGGTTCTTCGGGGCGACACCGTCCGGTCCGGTCCCGGCCTCGGCCGCTTCCTTGATGGCCTCCAGGCCGGCCTGGTCGACGGTGCCGAAGACGGTGTAGGCAGCCGGCAAGGGAGTCTTGCCGTAGACGATGAAGAACTGCGACCCGCCGGAGTCGGGGGCGCCGGTGTTGGCCATCGCGAGCGTGCCCTCGGGGTAGGCCTCGTCACCCGCGATCTCGTCGGGCACGGTGTAGCCCGGTCCGCCCATGCCGGTCGCGCTCGGGTCGCCGCACTGCAGCACCGAGATGCCGGAGTCGGTGGTCGTCAGCCGGTGACAGGTGGTGTCGTCGAAGTAGTCCTGCTCGGCCAGCGACACGAAGCTGCTCACCGTGCACGGCGCGGCGTCGGCATCGAGCTCGAGACCGATGTCGCCGATGTTCGTCTCCAGCGTCGCCTCGACCGTCCCGCTCACCGTCGCGGCGGACGGCGGCAGCTCGACCTCCCGCGCGGCCTCCCCGGCCTCGGTGTAGGTGCAGCTCACGCCGTCCCCGGCCGGTTCGGACGCGGCCGTCTCGGAGGCGGCGGGCTCGTCGGACGCCGTGGTCGGCTCCTCCTCGCCGCAGGAGGCGAGCATCGAGACGGCGGCCAGCGTGGCCAGGACGGCGAGGGGGCGCTTCAACATGGGTCCGATGCTAGGAACCGGCACCGAACGCCGCCGCGCCGCCTCCCGCCTCTCACATCTCCTCGTGCGTCTCCGGGTCCCCGCCGAAGAGCCGACCGTCCGCACGAGCCAGCCCCGTGATCGCCGCGACCTCCTCGTCGCTCAGCTCGAAGCCCAGCACGTCGAGGTTCTGCCGCTGCCGCTCCGGGGTGGCGGACTTGGGGATCGGCACGTTCCCCAGCTGGAGCTGCCAGCGGAGGATCACCTGGCCGGGCGTGACGCCGTGGCGCTCCGCGGCCTCGGCCACCGGTGGCTCGGTGAACGGCGCCTGGCGCTTCCCGAGCGGGCTCCACGACTCCGTCCGGATGCCCAGCCGGTCGTGGACGGCGCGCATCGCGACCTGCGGGAAGTACGGGTGCAGCTCGATCTGGTTGACCACCGGCGTCACGCCGGTGGCCTCGATGCACCGGGTCAGGTGCTCCTCGGTGAAGTTCGAGACGCCGACGCTGCGGAGCAGGCCCTCGCTGCGCAGGTCGACCAGCGCGCGGTACGCCTCGACGTACTTGCCCACCCGTGGGTTGGGCCAGTGGATGAGGTGCAGGTCGATCCGGTCGAGCCCGAGTGCGTCGAGCGAGCCGCGGATGCTGGCGACGGCGTCGTCGTACGCGTGCGCCCGACCGGGCAGCTTGCTGGTCACGACCAGCTCCTCGCGCGGCACGCCGGAGCGGCGGATCGCCTCACCGACCTCCCGCTCGTTGCCGTAGTTCACGGCCGTGTCGATCAGGCGGTAGCCGGCCTCGATCGCGGAGGTGACCGCGTCGATGCACTCCTGCCCCTTCAGCGGGTAGGTGCCGAAGCCGATGGCCGGCAGGCTGGTGCCGTCGTTGAGGGTGTGCGCCGGGATCACTTGTCGGCCGGGGTCTCGGCGGGCGTGGCCTCGTGGTGGGTCGCGCCGTGGGTACGGCGCTCCTCCTTCATCTCGGCCTCGTACAGGTGGCGGCGGCCGCCGACGAGCGCCTCGCGTGCCTCGCGCTCGACGTCCTTGAACGCCGAGTAGTAGGTGTCGTCGTAGGCCTCGACGATCTGGAAGGTCCACCGGCCCTCGATGACATTGCGGCCGACGACCTCCTCCCGCACCTTGCGGGCGAGGTCGGCATGACCGGCCTTCTCCAGCAGCTCGACGGCGTCGCCGGCGGTGAGGTCGGCGGTGCCGCTCATCCGGTGGAAGTTGTAGAGGAAGCCACGCGCCGCCTCGACCGCCTCGAGCGCCTCCGACAGCTTGCCCAGGGCCTCGACGGTGGCATCGCTGACGCCGTCCGGGCGGGTGTGCCGCTCGTCGGGTCCGGCCATCAGGCCAGGACGCCCGCCGCGTCGACGTTGCCCTGCTGGTTCTCGATGGCGTCGGTCAGGCGGGCGATCTCGTCGTCGCTGAGGTCGACGCCGACCTCGGATGCCCCCTTGCGCAGCTCCTCGGCCACGGTTCCCTCGGTCGCGGTCTCCTGCCAGGAGCTGACGCGGTCGACGACGGCCTGCACGGCCTCGAGCTTCTCGTTGGACTTCTCGCTGGTCATGCCGCGCCGGTACCCACTCCTCCGGGGCGCATCAACGCCGGCGGGACGTGTCAGCGGTCTCGCGCACCGGCGGTGGCCAACGGCCCCGAGGCAGGGGTCGCGGCGGTACGGCGGGGGATCGCGGCCGCGATGACCACGCCGAGGAACGCCGCGCCGGCGCCCACGAGGAAGCAGAGCTGGAAGGCGCCCTCGGTGGGGATCGCGAGGCCCCCGAGGTCCTGGGTGCGGCTGGTGAGCAGCGTGCCCATGACGGCGGCGGCGAGGGTGGTGCCGACCGAGCGCATCAGGGCGTTGACGCCGACCGCCGACCCGGCCTCCCGGGCGGGGACCGCGTCGAGGATGAGGGTCGGCATCGCGGCGTACCCGATCCCGACGCCGGCGGTGGAGATGCACGAGGCGACCAGGAGCTGCCACGGCGCGTCCATCAGCACCAGGGCAGCGAGGTAGCCGACGCCCATGACGCCCGCGCCGAGCATCAGCGTGATCCGTGCGCCGATCGTGCCCATGAGTCGGCCGGAGACCGGTGCGAACACCATCATCGCCAGCCCGGCCGGGGCCATCCAGAGGCCGGCGGCCAGGAGCGACTGCCCTAGTCCGTAGCCGGTGATCTCGGGCAGCTGCAGCAGCTGCGGGACGACGATCGACTGCGCCATCATCCCGAAGCCGACCGCGACGGCCGCGACGTTCGTCATCAGCACGGGCAGGTCCGCGGTGGCGCGGAGGTCGACGAGCGGGTCGGCCTGGCGGAGCTCGTAGAGGCCCCAGACCGCCAGCACCAGCAGGCCGGCGACGATCGCTCCGATGGTCCGCGGGTCGCCCCAGCCCCAGGCGGGTGCCTTGGAGATCCCGACCAGCAGGCCGACGAGGCCGAGGGCGAGGCCCACGCCGCCCACGACGTCGAGCCGGCCGGGCTGGGCGTCGTGCACGTGGGGCACGGCGAACCAGGACAGCGCGGTCACGAGCACGGCGAGGCCGGCGGCGACCCAGAAGAGCGCGTGCCAGTCGCCGACCTGGGCGATCCAGGCGGACAGCGGCAGCCCGATCGCCCCGCCGACGCCGAGGGTCGCGCTCATCGCGGCGACGGAGGTGCCGGCCATCGCGGGCGGCACGATCTCGCGCATCAGCGAGATCCCGACGGGGATGAACCCCATCGCCAGGCCCTGCAGCGCCCGACCGACCAGCATCGGGGCCAGGGTGTCGGAGAGCGCGCAGACCACCGACCCGACCACGAGCACAGCCGCGGTGGCCACGAGCACCCGCTGCTTGCCGAGAAGGTCGGCGAGCCGGCCGGCGATCGGCATCGCGACCGCCCCGGCCAGCAGGGTCACCGTCACGACCCAGGCGGTGCTGGACGCGGAGCTGTCGAGGAAGACCGGCAGCTCGCCCTGGATCGGGATGACCAGGGTCTGGGTGAGTGCGGTCGTCAGTCCGCCGAAGCAGAGCACGACCACGGCGAGCCGCGGGTCGACGCCGGTGGCGGGGGAGGAGCTGGTGCGGGACAACGGGGGCCTTCCTCGAGCGTGGTCCCCGGTACCGTACAGATGATTGCCTTAGACAACCAATAGTGACGCGCTCGGCGGCGCCGCTCAGAAGGCGCGGGCGCCCGCGCCCCAAGCGGCCAGCGCCGCCTCGGAGCTGTCGATGCGCCAGTCGGCCTCCTTGAGCAGGGAGAACCAGGTCACTCCGGTGACCTCGGGGTGGGCGTCCAACCAGGCCCACATGTCGGTGATCCAAGCGGCCTTGTCACCGCCGGCACCTTCGGGAGCAGCGGTCTCGGTGATGTGGATCGGACGGGTGGTCAGCGCGTCGAGCTCGGCGACGCCCTGACCGAACACCTCGCCGAAGGACTGCCAGGTCGACCACGGCTGCGTCGTACCCCAGTTGTAGCCGTCGAGGCCGACCCGGCCGATGTAGGCGTCGCCGGGGTAGAGGGACGACAGGGGAGTGGAGCCGGCGTACGGCACGTTCGCCGACCAGCTCCAGGTCACGTTCCCGACCTTGGCCCGGTCGCTGCGGGTCGCTTCTGAAGTGAGACTCGCGCGCTTCGTCCGGCGGGAGTGTCGGCCAAGGCCAATAGCCTGACCGCATGACATACGCGAATGTCGGCACCTTGGGTGCCCTGCCCGGCAAGCGCGACGAGCTCGTCGCTCACCTGACGAGCTCCAAGCCTGGGCTTGCCGAGGCTGGCTGCCTGCTCTACGAGGTCGGCACTTCCGACGACGAGCCGGACACGGTGTTCGTCGCCGAGTTGTGGAGCTCGGCGGAGGCTCACCGAGCGTCTCTCGAGCTCCCAGAGGTTCAGGAAGCCATTGCGGCGGCTCGTCCGCTGCTCTCGGGCCAGTTCGGCGGATTCGCGTTCGACGTGGTCGGCTCGCCGATCCGCGCGTCCTAGAGGACTCGGACTCGGCCGCCGGGCGCAGTTGGCGCGAGAAACTGACGCTTCGCTGCCATTGTGATGGCCGAGAAGCGTGAGGATCGGCCGGGGAGTGCAGGGTCAATGTTCGCCAGTTGACATAATGTCAGTTATCGGCGAAGCATGGACGGGTTGATCAGGTGCTTACAGCTTGGCCGCTACCACCGTGTAGTTCTCGGCGTCAAGGAGAAGCGTGCGCCGTTCCGCACGTAGTCCGACGCGGAGCCTCTGGCCCTCACGAGCTCCCAGGTACGCGAGGTGAGCACCAAGTGCCCTCCACGGCGCAGAAGCCGTGACATCGACGCCAACGCCGCAACCCTTCCACCCGCACCTTCCGCGTGGTGCAGCGAGTTGCCGACGCAGAACACCATGTCGAAGGTGGCGTCGCCGAAATGGTCGGGCAGTTCTTGCCAGTCGGCTCGCACGGTCCGGATAGATGCCTCGTGCTCCTCAGACAGCTCCGCAGTCCGACGAACCATCGCTGCGCTGGCGTCGGTCGCGACAACTTGCATGCCACGACCGGCGAGACCGACCGCCAGCTGACCGGTACCGCACGAACAATCGAGCACCTGAGCATTCGGAGGCGCGAGACCCAGGACGTCCTCGAACGACGCCGCGAACTCAGCCGGGGTCAGCTTCGCATCCGAGATCAACCACTCGTAGACCTCGGCAAGGGAGTCATAGCTCGTCAGAAGGGTCACCTCAGTCACGCGGCAGAATCACGGTGGCACGTCAGTACATCAGCGGGCAGGTTGGCTCGCCAGCGCTTTCAATATCCGTACTGTGCTCCTGCGGTCACCTCAGCGGCACCGAAACCGCTGAGATGCTGGGGCGGCGGTGCTCAGCCCTCCGCGTCCTCCACCGGCTCGAGGCCGAGCAGCACACCGACGGCTGCAGCCACGTCCCGCGGGGTGCGCAGGAAGTGCAGATGGCCCGCGTCGTCGAGCCGGGCCGTCGACCAGCCGCACGCCTGGGCGAACGCCAGCTCGTCGGCGTAGGTGTCACCGAAGGCCAGGTACGCGTTGTGGCCGTGGCACCAGCCGCCGGGCGGCTCGATCGCCGCGTCGAAGTACGCCAACGGCAGCCGCGGGCACGACCTGTCGATCCACTCCACCAAGTGCTCGGGCACGGTCCGACGGAGGTCCTCCTCGGGCCACCACCGGCTCCAGGGCGGCAGCGACCCGTGGGCGTCCGCGAGCTCCCCGAGCCGCGCCCGGAAGGCTGCGGGAGCCAGCCGGGTCTCCCCTGCCTCGGGAGGCAGCGCCGCGTCCAGAAAGACGATGCGTGCGTCCGACGACGCGGCGGCGCGGACCGACGGCGCGAAGTAGCCGGCGTTGCTGTGCGCCACCAGCGTCCCGACGTCGGCGGCCACGGCCGCGGCCGTCCACCACTCCAGCACGTCGTGCGGGCGGGTGGGGTCAGCCAGCGCCGCGACGTCGCAGCGGAGCCCCGCCTCCTCCAGGCAGTCCCGCAGCGGCGTGTAGGCGGCCGCGGGCAGCAGCGGACTGGGCAGGACCAGCACGTCGAGCGTCATCCTCGTCCTCCCACGTACGCCGCGAGGTGCTGGCCGGTGAGCGTCGAGCGGTCGGCGACCAGGTCCGCCGGCGTGCCCTCGAAGACGACCTGTCCGCCGTCGTGCCCGGCGCCCGGGCCGAGGTCGATGATCCAATCGGCGTGCGCCATGACGGCCTGGTGGTGCTCGATGACGATGACCGACCTGCCCGAGTCGACCAGCCGGTCCAGCAGCCCGAGCAGCTGCTCGACGTCGGCGAGGTGGAGGCCGGTCGTCGGCTCGTCGAGCACGTAGACCTCGCCCTTGTCCGCCATCTGGGTGGCGAGCTTCAGTCGCTGCCGCTCGCCCCCGGAGAGCGTGGTCAGTGGCTGGCCCAGCGTGAGGTAGCCGAGGCCGACGTCGGCCAGCCGGTCCAGGACCTTGTGGGCGGCCGGGGTGCGGGCCTCCCCCTCGCCGAAGAACACCTCCGCGTCGGTCACCGACATCGCCAGCACCTCGGCGATGTCGCGGCCGCCGAGGGTGTACTCCAGCACCGCCGGCTGGAAGCGCCTGCCCTCGCAGTCCTCGCACGTCGACTCGACGGTGGCCATCACTCCCAGCTCGGTGTAGATCACCCCCGCGCCGTTGCAGGTCGGGCAGGCGCCCTCGGAGTTGGAGCTGAACAGCGCCGGCTTCACGCCGTTCGCCTTGGCGAAGGCCTTCCGGATCGGCTCCAGCAGCCCCGTGTACGTCGCAGGGTTGCTGCGCCGCGAGCCACGGATCGCTCCCTGGTCGACGACCACCACACCGTCGCGGCCGGCGATCGAGCCGTGCACCAGCGAGCTCTTCCCGGAGCCGGCGACCCCGGTGACCACGACCAGCACCCCCAGCGGCACGTCGACGTCGACGTCGCGGAGGTTGTGGCTGTCGGCCCCGCGCACCTCGAGCGAGCCGGAGGGAGTGCGGACCGACCCCTTGAGCGCCGCCCGGTCGTCGAGGTGCTGGCCGGTCAGCGTCCCGCTCCGCCGCAGACCTCCGACGGTGCCCTCGAAGACGACCTGTCCGCCCGCCGTACCTGCCCGCGGGCCGAGGTCGACGACGTGGTCGGCGATCGCGATCGTCTCGGGCTTGTGCTCGACGACCAGGACGGTGTTGCCCTTGTCGCGCAGCTGGAGCAGCAGGGCGTTCATCCGCTCGATGTCGTGCGGGTGCAGCCCGATGGTCGGCTCGTCGAAGACGTAGGTGACGTCGGTCAGGGAGGACCCGAGGTGGCGGATCATCTTGGTGCGCTGCGCCTCTCCCCCGGACAGCGTCCCCGCCGGCCGGTCGAGGGAGAGGTAGCCCAGACCGATCTCGGTGAAGGAGTCGAGCAGGTGCCGCAGCCCGGCCAGCAGCGGGGCGACCGACGGCTCGTCCAGGTCGCGCACCCACGTGGCGAGGTCGCTGATCTGCATGGCGCAGAGCTCGGCGATGTTCTTCCCGCGGATGCGCGAGGAGAGCGCTTCGCGGGTCAGCCTGGTCCCCTCGCACTCGGGGCAGGTCGTGAAGGTGATCGCCCGCTCGACGAACGCCCGGATGTGCGGCTGCATCGCGTCGACGTCCTTGGAGAGCATCGACTTCTGGATCTTCGGGATCAGCCCCTCGAACGTCAGGTTGACCCCGTCGACCTTGATCTTGGTGGGCTCCTTGTACAGCAGGTCCTGCAGCTCGCGCTTGCCGTACTTGCCGATCGGCTTGTCCATGTCGAAGCCGGCGCCGCTGAAGATCCGGCCGTACCAGCCGTCCATGCTGTAGCCGGGCACGGTGAGCGCCCCCTCGCTGAGCGACTTCGTCTCGTCGTACAGAGCGGTGAGGTCGAAGTCGGAGACTGACCCCATCCCCTCGCACCGTGGGCACATCCCGCCGAGCCGCTCGAACGTCGCCTTCTCGGCCTTGGTCTTCGCGCCGCGCTCGACGGTGACGGCGCCGCTGCCGCGGACGGTCGGGATGTTGAAGGAGAAGGCGTGGGGCGAGCCGATGTGGGGGTCGCCGAGCCGGCTGAACAGGATCCGCAGCATCGCGTTCGCGTCGGTCGCGGTGCCCACGGTCGAGCGCGGGTTGGCGCCCATCCGCTCCTGGTCGACGATGATCGCGGTGGTCAACCCCTCGAGCAGGTCGACCTCCGGGCGGGCCAGGGAGGGCATGAAGCCCTGGACGAAGGCGCTGTAGGTCTCGTTGATCAGCCGCTGCGACTCCGCGGCGATGGTGCCGAAGACCAGGGAGCTCTTGCCGGAGCCGGAGACGCCGGTGAAGACGGTGAGCCGGCGCTTCGGCAGCTCGACGTCGACGTCCTTGAGGTTGTTCTCCCGCGCGCCGTGCACGCGGATCAGGTCGTGGGTGTCTGCGGGATGGGGTGCGGGGTGGGATGGACTGGCCACGACCGGCATCCTCGCCGGGTGCGGCCCCGGCGTCCAGCCGGTTCGCTGCGCCGCAGGTCAGGCGGTCAGGAAGACCCGGAGGGCAGAGACGAAGGCCTCCGGCTGCTCGGAGTGCACCCAGTGCCCGGCACCCTTGATGGTCACCAGCCGGGTGCGTGGGAAGAGCCGGCGCATGACGTCGTCGTGCTCGTCGCGGACGTACGGCGAGCGCTCACCCGAGAGCCAGAGCACCGGGTGGTCGAAGGTGGCGTCGAGGTCGGGGAACCCGCCGATGGTGTCGAGCTCGGCGCGCAGCAGCGGCAGGTTGGCCTGCCAGTGCAGACCCTCGCCGCCCGAGCGCAGGTTCTGCAGCAGGAACCCGCGCACCCGCTCGTCCCGGATCCGCGCGGAGAGCACCTCGTCGGCGTCCGAGCGGCGGGTCAGCGCGTCGAGGTCCAGCGCGAGGAGGCTGTCGAGCAGGTGCTCGAACTCGCCGGAGCCGTCGGTGTCGACCGGGGAGATGTCGACGACGACCAGCCGGTCGACCAGGTCGGGGTGGCGCAGCGCGAGCACCATCGCCACCTTGCCGCCCATGGAGTGGCCGACCACGTGCACCGGTCCCCCTGCGGCGAAGCCCTCGCGCAGGTGGGCCGCCACCGCGTCGGCGACGTCGACGTAGTCGATGGTGTCGGTCCATCCCGACCGCCCGTGGTTCGGCAGGTCGACGAGGAGCGAGTGGAGCTCCGGCGTCAGCGCCTTGGCGGCCTGGGTGAAGTTCCGGCCCTGGCCGAAGAGACCGTGCAGGAAGGCGACGCGGGCGCCGCCCTCCCCCACCTCGGTGCTGTGCAGGTCGGGAAGGTCCGGGTCGGTGCTCACCCCGGCAGCGTACGGCGGGGCCCGCACCGGCGGGCGTCGGCCCGACCGGGTGCTCTGGATGGCCCGAACGGGCCAGATCCGGTGTGTTGCGTACCACATCGTGCCGTCGCGGCTCTACCGTCGTAGCACCAACTCCGGGGGTACATCGCCATGTGGGACACCGTCCAGACCAACGCCATGCCGCTCTCGCACGACCTTCCGTGCGGTCGGTGCGGGCACGCCACGCACACCTTCCTGGCGTGCTCCGACACCTGTGACTGCGAGCCGCTGGGCGCGCCCGCCCCCGAGCTCTCCCCCGCCTGAGCCCCGCCTGAGCCCCGCCTGAGGCCCGCTCGAGCCCTGCCGGGCGCGCTCAGTTCGGGTAGGCCACGTCCACGGCAGCGACCTGCTCGAGCGTCGGCCGGTGCGGTGCGCCGTCGACGACACCGCGCGACCACGCGAGGTGCAGCGCGTCCTCGCGGACCTCGAGCAGCGCCAGGTTGTTGTCGTACCAAGGACCCTTGGTCAGCCGCCACCGCAGCGGGCTGCGCGGCACCCGACCGCCCAGCAGCCTCCCGGTCGGCCGGGCGGTGCCGTGCGAGGCGGCGTCCATGGCCATCCGCATGACCTTGGGCAGCGGGTTGCGGATCGGCGAGCAGACCGCCTGCACGATCGCGCTCTGCGCGGTCCGGCCCGTCGCCGGGTCGGGAGTCGCGAGGGCGACGTAGCTGTGGTGGACGTCACCGGAGAGGAAGGTGACCGTCCGCGGGGCTCGGCCGCGCTCCCCCGCCGCCACCTCGATGGCCATCCGGGCGACGCGCTGGAAGCCCTCCTGGAACGCCGCCCAGTGCTCCAGGTCGGCTGCCTGGCGGATCTTCTCCCCCAGCGGCTTGAGCAGCCGGCCGAACCGGCCCTGGGCGACCGCCTCGCTGAACGCCTCCGCATGGTGCAGCGCGGGCGCGAGGAGGAACGGCAGCGACGTCCCGACCAGCAGGTGGTCGACGTCGCCGGTCATCTGCTGGTCGAGCCAGGCCATCTCGTCGTCGTCGAGCATGACCCGGTGGTCCGGGTCGAGCACCCGCGCGGCGCGGGAGTCGACGACCACCAGCCGCGCCTGGCTGCCGAAGTCGCGCCGGAAGCTCCAGCGGTAGCTCTCGGGCTGCTGGTCGGCGCGGTCGGCCAGCGCGTCGAGGTCGGAGGAGACGTCGAGCTCGTCGGGGCCGTCGTGGGTCGCGATCCGCCGCCACAGGGCGTCCTCGAGCCGCTCGGCGGGGCTGAGGTTGCCCAGGTGCTGGTGGACCCAGTACGACGCGAGGCCGCCCACCACGCGGTCGTGCCACCAGTCGGTGGCCTCCATCTGGGCCCGCCACGTCGCGCTGGTGTTCCAGTCGTCGCGGATGTCGTGGTCGTCGAAGATCATCGCGCTGGAGACGGTCGAGAGGAGCCACCGGTTGGCGGGGTCGCTCCACGCGAGCCGGTAGAGGTGGGCGTACTCCTCGTAGTCCTGCAGCTCGTACCAGGGCGCCTCGGTGGGGTCGCGCCGCGCCTGGATGAACTCGCGCATCTCGTCACTGGTCTCGTCGGCGTAGACCTGGTCGCCCAAGAAGAGGACGAGGTCGGGCCAGCCGGGCACGACACCCGGAGAGTCGGCCGGGTCCTGGCCTGGCGCGTGGGCGCTCGCCCGCCGCGCGAGGTCGAGGGCGTAGGCCCGCATGGCGTCGACCCCGTGGGCGGCGTTGCCGGCCTCGTCGTGGGGCACGCTCACCCGGCAGGAGCCGTACAGCATCCGCAACGGCCGGCCGTCGGCCAGCGTCTGTACCGCCGGCGGCGGATACGGGCTGTCGACAGGAGGCCAGACCTGCTGGCCGTCCAGCTCCACGACGTACGGCGTGCGGGTGCCGGGCGCGAGGCCGTCGAGGTCGACGAGCGCGTAGTGGTGGCCGTGGACGGCGAAGGTCCGCCGCCGCGCCACCACCGCCGCCTCCCCCGTGCCCGCGCGCACGGTCACCCACGCGCCGTGGTCGGCCTCGACCCAGATGGTCGCAGTGGTCTCGTCGACGAACCGCAGGAGCGGTCCGAGTCGAAGGCTGTTGGTGATGGTTCCTCCCCGGTCCGTGGACGGACCCTACGCCCGGGCTGGTCAGGGCTCGAGGAGGACCTTGACCGCGCGGCGCTCGTCCATGGCGCGGTAGCCCTCGGCCACCTCGTCGAGGGGCAGGGTCAGGTCGAAGACCTTGCCCGGGTCGATCGTGCCGTCGAGCACCAGCGCCAGCAGGTCGGGGAGGTACCGGCGGACCGGTGCCATCCCGCCGGCGAGGCCGACGTTCTTCTGGAACATCCGCCGCACCGGCAGCTCGACGCCGTGCGGGACGCCGACGAAGCCGACCGTCGCGCCCGGACGGGCGACGGCGAACGCCGTACCCATCGCCTGGTCGGTGCCGACGCACTCGAGGACCGCGTCGGCGCCGACCCCGTCGGTGATCTCCTTGATCACCGCGGCGCCCTCCTTGCCGCGCTCCGCGACGACGTGGGTGGCCCCGAACGCCTCGGCGATCCGCTGTCGCGGCTCGTGGCGCGACATCACGACCACCTTCTCCGCGCCCATGGTGGAGGCGGCCAGCACCCCGCAGAGCCCCACGGCGCCGTCCCCGACGACGACGACCGTGTTGCCGGCCTGCACGCGGGCCGAGACGGCCGCGTGCCAGCCCGTCGGCATCACGTCGGACAGCGCGACGAGCGACGGGACGAGGGCCGCGTCGGGCTCGCCGCCGTTGACCCGCACCAGCGAGCCGTCGGCGTGCACCACCCGCGCGTACTCGCTCTGCCCCGTTGTCGTCATGCCGAGGTTGACGCAGGCCGACTGGACTCCCGCCCGACAGTGCGCGCAGGTGCCGTCGCAGTGGTCGAACGGCACCACGACGAAGTCCCCGACCGAGAGGTCGCGCACCTCGCTGCCCACCTCGGCCACGACGCCGATGCACTCGTGCCCGATCGTCTGGCCCTCGGTGATCGGGTTCTCGCCGCGGTAGGGCCACAGGTCGGAGCCGCAGATGCACGAGGCGGTGATCCTCACCACGGCGTCGGTGGGCTCCTCGATCGTGGGGTCCGGGACCTCAGAGAGACGGATGTCACGGGGGCCGTGGATGGTGGTGGCGCGCATGCTGGTCATCCTGCACCCTTGGTGGCTGGTCCGCCCCGGGCCGGCACCGTGGCCCGGCTCCCGGGCAGGGGCCGCTCGCCCGACACGCGGGTCTCGCGGGGATCGCGATATCTCACATGTGAGTTAGCGTGGTGACCATGACGCAGGACTACAAGGGGCGGATCGGCAACCTCATCCGCGACGCCCGCAAGCACCGGGGCCTCACCCAGGCCCAGCTCGCCGACCTCCTGGCCACCAGCCAGAGCGCCATCAACCGGATCGAGAAGGGACAGCAGAACCTGTCGCTCGAGATGATCGCCCGCATCGGTGCCGCGCTGGACTCCGAGATCGTCGCCCTCGGCGCCGGCCCCACCCACCTCCGGGTCACCGGGCCCACGACGCTCTCCGGCCGGATCGAGGTCAAGACCTCCAAGAACGCCGGCGTCGCGCTGCTGTGCGCCTCGCTGCTGAACCGCGGTCGCACCACGCTGCGGAAGGTCGCCCGGATCGAGGAGGTCAACCGCCTGCTCGAGGTGCTCAACAGCCTCGGCGTCCAGACCACCTGGCTCAACGCCGAGAACGATCTCGAGATCGTCCCCCCGCCCGAGCTGGAGCTCGGCGCGGTCGACGAGACCGCGGCCCGCCGCACCCGCTCGATCATCATGTTCCTCGGCCCGCTGCTGCACCGTGCCGACACCTTCGAGCTCCCGTACGCCGGTGGCTGCGACCTCGGCACCCGCACCGTCGAGCCGCACATGGCCGCGCTGCGCCCGTTCGGCCTCGAGGTCAAGGCGACCGACGGCTCCTACCACGCCCAGGTCAACCGGGCCATCGAGCCCGGCCGGCCGATCGTGCTCACCGAGCGCGGCGACACCGTGACCGAGAACGCCCTCATGGCCGCTGCGCTGCACCCGGGCACGACGGTCATCCGCAACGCGTCGTCGAACTACATGGTCCAGGACCTCTGCTTCTACCTGCAGAAGCTGGGTGTCCGGGTCGACGGCATCGGCAGCACGACGCTCACCGTGACCGGGGTGCGCGAGATCGACGTCGACGTCGACTACGCACCCAGCGAGGACCCGATCGAGGCGATGTCGCTGCTGGCGGCCGCGATCGTCACCCAGTCCGAGATCACCATCGAGCGGGTGCCGATCGAGTTCCTCGAGATCGAGCTGGCGCTGCTGGAGGAGATGGGCTTCTCCTACGACCGCTCCGAGGAGTACGTCGCGCTCAACGGCCAGACCCGCCTCGTCGACATCACCACGCACCCCTCGCGGCTGCACGCACCGCTGGACAAGATCCACCCGATGCCGTTCCCCGGCCTCAACATCGACAACCTGCCGTTCTTCGCGGTCATCGCGGCCGTCGCGGAGGGCCAGACGCTGCTGCACGACTGGGTCTACGAGAACCGGGCCATCTACCTGACCGACCTCAACAAGCTCGGTGGCCGGGTCAAGCTCCTCGACCCCCACCGGGTGATGATCGAGGGCCCGACGTCGTTCTCCGGCGCGGAGCTGATGTGCCCGCCGGCGCTCCGCCCGGCCGTGGTCATCCTTCTGGCGATGCTCGCATCGAAGGGCACCTCGGTGCTGCGCAGCACCTACGTCATCCACCGCGGCTACGAGGACTTGGCCGAGCGCCTCAACCTGCTCGGCGCGAACATCGAGTCCTTCCGCGACATCTGACCGGGTTCGGTGGTCGAGCGGGTGGGATCGGTGGTCGAGCTTGTCGAGACCACGGTCGGGTTCGGTGGTCGAGCTTGTCGAGACCACGGTCGGGTTCGGTGGTCGAGCTTGTCGAGACCACGGTCGAGTTCGGTGGTCGAGCTTGTCGAGACCACGGTCGAGTTCGGTGGTCGAGCTTGTCGAGACCACGGTCGAGTTCGGTGGTCGAGCTTGTCGAGA